>JAJBVU010000180.1:0-6179 GCA_020859645.1 Eubacterium sp.
CCCGAAAAGTTAGCAAGACAAAAAACTTCATTTGGTTAAAAAAGTCATTACACAGATTTTTCGCACCTTAAAACTGTAAAAAATATTTAACTTGTATTTGGTAAAAATGCACAAAAAAGTCGCAACTTGTTTTTGCAATTTTATTTTTCTAAGTATGTTATAATGTATTTATCTTAATAATTTAATAAAGGAGGTAAATTATGAAACGAAGACTTTTAGCTTCAGCATTAGCAGTTGCTATGACGGTTTCTTCATTCACATATGTTTCCTTTGCCGATGAAACGGCAGACGAAACAGCGGCGGCGGAAGAAATCGAAGTTTCGGATGAAGCCTTAAGCGGCTCAGCAGTACTTTCCGACGAAGACGCCGGGGACGAAGCAGACAGCGAAGGGGCTGAAACCACAGTTGTAACGGCGGAAGCCGAAGCTGACCTTGCGGATTCCGATGTCACATGGACAGTCGGAGCTACAAGAACAGTCAGCACAAGTGCCGCAACTATAAACGGCGACACAATCGTTCTTGCTCCCAACGGCTCGGGTAAATGTTCCAAAAACGATGAGGAATATCTCTATGCTGTGTCACAGCTCGATTCAAGCTACAATTTTGTACTTGAAGCAGATATGACCATCGACAAATATTTGACTAACGGAACAGGCTCAGAGGGACAGACCACAGCAGGTCTTGTTCTTATGGCAGACCCCTCAAATTCAGCTTACACTGCTTCAAACGGTTCCGACCGTCACTATAACAATATGATGCTCTGCTCATATTACACAGACGGCGGCTTTGCTGCAAGAACCCTCGATGACGGTGAAAGTGAAGCAACCTACAACACTTTCTTCTCAGTAAGCGATTTTGCAGACAAATCAGGGCATACAAACTTAGGTCCCTGGCATTTAACAATCGAAAAGTCAGCTACTTCTTATATGTTTAAGGTAGAGGACTCAGAGGGCAACTCAAGTCTTGTTTATTATGAAACAGACACAATGTTCGGCGACAGCATCTATGCAGGCTTTATGGCAGCAAGAGACATCACCGCAACATTTACCAACGTAAGCTTGGATGTAGACCCCCGTGAATTTACGGCGGTTGAAATTTTAAGCCCTCCCGACAAGACAACCTATTATGTAGGCGAAAACTTCGACACAACAGGTCTTGTTGTTCAGGGTGTTTACAACGACCCCGACACAGGAGAAGAAAAGACAGTTATCCTCGATAACGTAGAAGAAACATATTCTCTTTCAGGCTTTGACAACACCTATACAGGTACAAGAGAGCTTCTTATAGGCAAGGCAGGCTGCTACGCAACCGTACCCTATACCATAAGAAAAATGAATGTTACGGCAGTAAACGTAACAAAGGCTCCCTATAAAAACACTTATTATGAATATCAGCTTGTAGATATAAACGGTCTTTCCGGTAAGTTTGTCTTTGAGGACGGCTCAACAGAATCCATCGGCTACTCTGATGTTTATGACGATGAGGGTATTGTTACAGGCGAATACGGCAACTTCTGCCTTTATGTAAACGGCAAAGAGGTTTACGACATGGAGAGCTGGTTCACCGCAGCAGACGGCGGAGCAACCAACCTTGAAATAGGCTATAAATCAACAGACACCAAGTCAGACAACGGCGTTGTTTATAAGGCTCCCATTACAATAAGCTCTTATAAGCTTGACTCATGCTTTGTAGCGGCAAGCCCCACAAAATATGAATATACATTAGGCGAAGAATTTATTCAGTCCGGTCTTATATTCAGTGCATATTACACAGACGGAACAAGCACTGTTATCGACCAATTTAATGAAGAAAACTACTACGTAACAGGCTTTGACTCATCCGTACTTGGTACAAACACTGTTACGGTAACACTTGCAAACGCACCCGATACATCAGCTTCAAAATATCAGGGTACATTCAATCTTTCAATAGTTGAAAAGACAACTCAGCTTTTCCTTATTACAAAATACCCCAGAACCTCTTTCACAAACGATATGACTTCTGAGGAAATCAACAGCTTAATAAGCTCAGGCATTGTTGTTAAAGTAAACTACAGCGACGACACCTATGAAACACTTGTTGAGGGTGAAGGCTATGAAATTACATACCCCACCATCCCCACATCAGGCGACAAGCTTGTAAACGGAACCTATGAGGTTACTGTAACTCCCATAGGCTTCAACTATGACTCAGAAACCTTCGACATCACAGTTTGGGACGAAGAAACCCACTATTGGAGAAGAACGGTATTCGGTCAGTCCTCAGGCAGCAGCTATTGGACAAACTTAACAGAACCCGATGAAACAGGCTTCTCAAGCAAGATATTCCTTTCATCATGGAGCGGTTCCGGTAAGATTACCACCGGCGGCAACGACGGTATTGTATACTACTATACAAGATTTGACGCAGACAACAACTTCACTCTTAAGGCTGACATCGAGGTTGTTCGTTATCTCTTAACAGATGACAAGAGCCGTTCCGCTCAGGAGGGCTTCGGTATTCAGTTCAGAGATACAATCTCCCTTTTAAGCAAAGCAGACGGCGAAGAAATCGCAGCTTCTTACGATGACAAATATGCGGCAAGCGGCGAAACAGGCGACCAGGTATTCTATGACGCTACCGTTACAGGCAGCTACCCCAGCGGAGTATCAACATACGCCGACTCCGGCAAGGTACCCGTTTCCAAGGTTGAGGATGCTTATATCGACAGATACGGCGAGCCCGTACCTATTAAGAAAAACTCAACTCAGGAATATTCGGATATGGTTCTTGCAGGTGCTTTCACAGCAGGCTCATATCCCACAGACACATCATCAAGCTCATATTATTTCAATGCTCACAAGCAGAGAATTAATATGTATATAAGAACAGGTGTTTATGACTCCTTCGATACAGACCAGACAGGCGTTGTAAACTACGGTCCCTACTGTCTCTACGGAACAACAGGCGATGAGCCTACTGGCGAGTTCTACCCCAAGACAGGCGATATTTATACAATAACCCTTTCAAGAGTTAACGGCGGTTATTTTGAAGAATGTACTATCAAGGCAGTAGGCGACTCTAACGCAGACTTCTCTGACTGGGTAGGCAAGACATTCACAAAGAGCTGGTATTGGGATGTTGAAGATGATCTTGATCAGGATCCCCTTATCAACACAGACGATACAACAATCTACGCAGGCTTCTGCGCAGCAAGATACGCTGAAATCAACGTAGACAACATTGAGTGGTATGACTCGGCTGTTGCTACAGACATTACTTATGTTGAAGAAGAAGACTCTTATTCAACACCCGGCGTTACACTTGTATCACCCACCTTCACAAAGAACTCAACATATAACCTTATTCTTAAGGCTAACAACTCCTACGGCGGAACAGCTATTATTAAGCTGAACGACGAGGTTATTGCAAACAACGAAAAGCTTACAAAGAAAAACTGCATCTATAAGGTTCAGCTTATTGACAACGCAGTTAACAAGCTTGAGGTTTATTATGTACCCGACTCAAACGATGACCTGACAACCTATGACCCAGTCACATTGACTAAGGAAATTTCCTGCTGTTCAAGCATCTACAGCGACACTGAGGATCTCTATGTTGCTCCCGATGTTGACTATGACGGATATGACGGCGTTTTAGGCTCTGTAGCCGGAACCGGCAGAAAAGATGCACCTATTACCGTAGACGCAGCTATAAGCCTTGTTGAAACAGGTCAGAAGATTATTGTTTTAGACGGTATTTATTACAGAGAAGACACCGTTGAAATCGAAGAATCAAACTGCGGTACAAATGGCCACATGAAGTATATGTGGGCTGAAGACGGAGCCAACCCCATATTTGATATGCAGGACGGTCCCGAATGCTTCGACCTTTCCGGCAACTACTGGTGGGTTAAAGGCTTAACCTTCAGATATGCAGCTGACAACAACAAGGGCGGTTCCTTAAGCGGTTCCGACAACATTTGTGAAAACCTCAAGTTCCACGACAACGGTACTACGGGCTTCCAGGTATCGGGCTCAGGCAGTGAAACCTTTGACGAATGGCCCGCAAGAAACCTTATTGTTTACTGCGAGGTTTGGAACAACAACGACTCATCAGGCAACAACGCCGACGGCTTCGGCTGTAAGCTTACCGTAGGCAACGGCAACATCTTCAAGAACTGTGTATCTCACCACAACCTTGACGACGGCTGGGATTTCTATTCAAAGACAGTTTCAGGCGACATAGGCGCAACAATTCTTGAGGACTGTATCTCTTATAAGTGTACATATTATCTTAACGCTAACGGAACAGACGGAAGCTATATTAAGGGCTCAGGCAACGGCTTTAAGCTTGGCGGCGACTCAATCTATATCGGTCACTACGTAAAAGACTGTATCGCTTTCCAAAATGCAAACTCAGGCTTCTCGTCAAACGCTAACCCCGGTCTTAAGTTCAGAAACTGTATAGGCTTCAATAACAAGGGTGCTAACTATTCACTTTATTCAAGCCTTGAAACCGGTAAGCTGAGATATAACTACAACCTTGACGGCTGTGTATCTCTCTATAACTCCAGCGCAGATACACTGGGCACTGCAAACAGAGACAACGAAACAATTGACCTTGTACTTTACGATTCAGAAGGCAATCAGGTATATGACGACGACGGAAACGCAATTGTTGTTACCGATTCTGACGGAAACGCAATTCAGGTTCCCAGATACCCCAATACCTCCGAAAACGATATTCTTATTGAAACTCTTCTTGAAGAATATCCCGAGGCTGAGGAAGCAATCAACAACTACAGCCTGACAATTCACCATCTGTCAGACCTTATCGCAACAGCTAAGGCTACAAACGCAGAAAGAGTTGCTATCGTAGACCTTTACAGAAGCGATGAAAACATTCCTATTATTTCAGACACCAACTACTGGATCCTTACAAAGGGTTCAAGTTCACAGTGTGGCGTTAACGCAAGCGGCGAAACATTTGATTTAAGCTGGCTTGAAAGCTACAATGTAAACGACATGGTAACCAAGGGCTTCATCGCTCAGAATGAAGACGGCGAGTATATCAGAAACGGCTTCTTAGTAAGAGCTGAGGGTCATGAGTATGAATACAGAGAGGATCAGTCAGATCTTCCCGCATATCCCGATACTTATTACCTTAAGTTCCCCGATGCCGAGGTTTACACAGGCGTTGACGAAGAAGAAACCGAAACCACTACCGAAGCAAGCAAGAAGAACAGCGGCGGTGGCGGCGGCGGAAGCAGCAGCGCAGCTAAGACAACTGCCGAAGCAGCTGCAGAGTCCGCAACAGAAGCAGTAACCGACAGCTCAAGCTCAGACAGTGCTGAGGTTAAAGACAGCGACAGCACAGATTCAACACCTGCAGCTGAAGAAAAGGCTTATAAGTTTGCTGATATTTCAACAAGACCTTGGGCAGTAGAAGCTATTGAAGCTTTGGCTGATAAGGGAATTATAAGCGGTGTAAGCGCAGACGAGTTTAAGCCCGACGCAAATATCACAAGAGGCGACTTCTGTGTAATAATTGCCAAGGCAGCAGGCTTTGCAGGCGGAACCGGCGCAGCTGATTTCTCAGATGTTGACGAAAACAAGTATTATGCACCTTATGTTGCATATGCTGCTGAAAACGGCATCGTAAACGGCTATGATGACGGCACATTTAAGCCCGAAGCACCTATTTCCAGACAGGAAATGATGGTTGTTGTAGCAAGATTCTTAGGCGCTGACGGAACAGAAGATATAACAGCTTTGGCTGACTTCTCAGACAGCTCTGACGTTTCTGCTTGGGCAGCACCCTATGTTGCATATCTTAAAGACAAGGGCGTTGTTCAGGGAACAGACACAGGTCTTAAGCCTCTCGACTCTATCACAAGAGCGCAGGCAGCAGTTCTGGTTTATAACGCAATTAACGCTTAATCATTACAATAAAATCAAATATTGATTTTTCAGAGCGGGGCATTAATTTGCCCCGCTCCTTTTTTTCATAAATTTTACCTATAGCAAAACTTATGAAAAAAAGCTGCAAAAATATTTCGTCTCTATTGACCGCTTAAAAAAAATATGATATTATAAACACGCACTTACAAATTTCTTTCAGCCGTTCAAATTTCGCACAAATTCAGGCTGAAGCGGCTTTTATTATTTTCTCATATCACTATAGGAGGACTTTAATGT
>JAJBVU010000180.1:6189-15999 GCA_020859645.1 Eubacterium sp.
TCTGAAAATTTTATTTTTAAAGCACTTGTTTTTTGAGTGTTTTTTATATTTCTTTTCGTATTAACAGGTGCAAATACCTTCGCTGCAGGCACAAAGCTTTCGGCTTCAGCCGAAACAGCTGAAAAAGGCGATATATTATCAAGCAATACACTGACCATTACTCTAAGCAAGGCTGAGGTTAATATTTTAAAGGATTCCATGACTCTGACTCTTGACGGAGCAGCATGGAGCGGATATAGCGAAAGCGGAACCCTTGCTTCCGACATAGAATATAAAAAAATCTCCGATACTCAATTGGAAATACATATAACCCCTACGGAAAAAATGCTCGAAAGCGGCTGCAGTGTTTCCGTTCCTCTTAAATGTACAGTTACAAAAAATCAGGCGCAAATTGCCGTTACCGTAAGCTACGGCGCAGACGGCTATACAAATGCCAGACAGGTTTTTGCAAAATGCTCCTACACAAGAGCCTATTTAAGCGGAAGCACCTTTGCCAGAAGCGTAGGAACCGAAGTCACTGCCGACAGTACTGCAAAAAAGACGTATAATAATCTCGTAATTTCCGTAATAGCTTCAGACGTAATGAAAACAAAAAACAACATTACCGTCACTCTCGAAGGTATGAAGTGGAGCCGACTGAAAAAAACAGGCAGTGTAAAAAACAACGCCTATATAAGTATGTCTTATAAAAAAATCGATGATACAACAATTTTAATAGAACAAAGCAATATTACCGACAGTATGATTTACTCAGGCTACACAATAACCATTCCATTAACAGGTACAATTACGGGAACAGGTGAGCATAAGGCAATTGTAGACTTCGGCTGTGATGACATACCCCAATGTCAGGTTGTTTTCGGCTATTGTAATGACGGCGATATTTCCATAACCTCCTCTTCTTACAACGAGGTCAACAACGCAGGCAAAATTGACGATATTGTTATAACAGACTCTACAACCCAAAGCTTTAAAAGCGGCACAAAATTCACACTTACAATTCAGCAGGCATACAGCTTTTATCAGGCGCCCGGCATAGAAGGAACAGGCAAGTTTGCCGACAAATGCTCCGCCGCTCTTTCAACAGCTAACAGCGCCCAGTGTATAATTACTTTAACCTCCGCTGTATCCTCCGGCGAAACGGGAACAATTGTTTTAAGCAACGTTATTATAGAAAAATCATCCTCAACAATCCCCAAGTCGGAAAGCATTACTGCGGCTTTAACTGCCTCCGGATGGAAGGAATATTCTTCCGAAGCGCCTATTGCAAAATACTCCGCAGACGCAGCTTCCTCCGTGCCTTTGAGAATGACCTCGTCTAATATAAATGCCGGTGCAAACGAATATGCAAAGCTCGGTACAGTTACCTTTACAGACAATGACGGCGACAGAAGCTATAAGTCAGGTGATAAAATCGTAATGACCTTCGACAACGGTTTTTACTGGTTTACTGACGGATCCCCGGCATCTCTTAAAACAACAGGTAAATTCCAAGACGCCTGTGAATTTCAATTTAACCCTGACAACAAAACCGAAGCGTATATTATTTTCACAAAAAATGTTTCCTCTCAAAATATAGGAACCATTGCCGTAAATAATATTCAGCTTACAAGAGATTCAAACAGTTATTTTAAAACCCTTAATATGACGACTTATTTGGAAAGCGACCCTAATTCGGCAAACACCATTCAGGTAGGAAAGTACAGCGCCACAACTGTAGGTCAGCTTACATCAACCACTTCAGCCGCCGCAACGGAAGCCGCTGTTGAAGCTACAACTGAAAGCGCCCAAGAAAAGGGCTCATCCGTTAAAGCCGAGGTTAAATTTATTATAGGCAGCACTTCATATTCCGTAAACGGCACCAACCTTGAGCTTAATGCTGCGCCTTACATTAAAGACGGCTATACAATGCTCCCCGTCAGAATTTTGGCTAATTTAGCCGGCATAACCGACGACAACATAGAATATTCAAGCGGAACCGCTGTCTTTAAATTCGGCGGCGCTCCCCTTCTTGAAATTACCGCAGGGGAACCAACCTTTACCCTCGGCGGCGCCGAAACTGAGCTTTCAACCTCAGCCGAAATCCTCAACGGCACAATGTTCCTGCCTATGAGAGACTTAATTACCGCCTTGGGCATTCCCGACGAAAATATTTCCTTCGACAGCGAAACAAAAACCGTCACAATAACTCAGGGCTAAACCAAAACCGACACAGAAAAAATAATCTCACTTCAAAAAGGGGTGCAGTCACAATCAGCTGCACCCCCTTTTTACATTTTATTATAACCTAAATTTGAAATACGTCTTGTCTTAAACCAATAATACCTCAAGACGGTTTTATCATCTGCTATATCCTCATCAAAAAAGAAATAGAGAATTCTCTGTCTCCGAAAAATCTTCCCGCCGCAAGAAACAAATTTAGCCCCGTTTATTCATAACATACAAATGCGGCTGCTTATTTATACAGTACTAATACCGCTCACAGCTTGCCCTTGCGCCAAATTAAATATTAATTTATAACAGCCTTATATATTAGCTTCATAATAAATTGCTATAGGATGTATGACGCAAAGATTATTTTCATTTGTCGGAAGTATATTTCTCAGCACTTCATTTGCTGTAAATTGCAATGTAGCAAAGACATTTTTATCATCATTTGGATTAGCATCTTCCCCTATTATATTTGTAATCATTCCGACACAGGTAATTTCACCGCCGTATTTGAAGCCCAAATCTACCGGGTCAACCCTAAAATATTTTGTATCTAACGGAATTAAATATCCGTCATTTGAAATAAGCATACGGTTATATGGTATCAATGTTCTTAATGCCTTAATAACTGTTGCAATATCGTCATACTCCTTATTATTAACAGCTATAGTTTTATATATTTCAGCTTCACTTGACAGCTCACCGCAATATTTTTCGTTTCTTTTTTCTGTATAAGCTTCCATTTGCTCCGCTGTATTTTTTTTAATAAAATCTATAATACCGTCTTTCCTAAATAACCCTTCAAAGTAGTCAAAATCAATAAAATCAAATATTCGTGTCATTTCAATATAATTACCGGTACAATTACCGGTATCATCAGCACTCTGATCTCCATTAGCAATTTTCGTCGGACTAATATAGCTGTATGCAATATCAAAAGCCGCATCATGAATTGTCTTTTTAATAATTTCATGAGAAGTTGACGTTGAAGAGCTGCCCGCCTCAAATTCTATACTGCCCTTTAAATCCGCTTCCGCTCTCAGAAGTCTTATAATAGATCCTCCGAATTCTAAACCAACATCAGCTGCCCCCTTTAAATTATCTGAATCTGTTTTACCGGTTGATTTCTCATTAGATAATGACTCTATTAATCCTTGTTCAGACTGTGCTATAATGGATTTTACTATGTCTGTATCAAGATATAAAAACTGTTTCATATATTTTCTCCTTTTGCTTTAAAAATTTCTATATTTTCATCTTTTCAATATTAACAAAAATAATTTCGTCTTTCTCACAAAGCTCTGCCTGCGCATTTATGATATTGTCATTTGTTGGGACAAATAAACAACCGTCTCAACATGTGGAGTATGAGGGAACATATCCACACAGGTCATTATTTTGGGGACATAGTTATGGTTTTTAAGCAGAAGCAGGTCACGGGTCAGTGAAGTGGGCTTACAGGAAACATAGATTAAATGGGGCGAGTTGAAGTTTCGGCAGATTTTCTCGAGGGCTTTGGGGTGGAGACCTTCACGTGGCGGGTCGAGAATAATAAGATCGGGAGAGCCTGTCAAAGCGTCAGCTCCTTTTAGGACATCGTCGGCGATGAAGGTGCAGTTAGTTATGTTGTTAAGGGCGGCGTTGGTTTTTGCTGCGGCGACAGCCTCCTCCACAATTTCTATGCCGATCACCTTTTCGGCGGTGCGGCTCATAAGCTGGGCAATTGTGCCTGTTCCGCAGTAAAGGTCAAAGACGTATTTGGGGTTAAGAGCCTTTGCGAGGTCTGCCACAGTTTGGTAGAGAACCTCCGCTCCTGCTGAATTTGTCTGGAAAAACGAAAAAACCGAAATTTTGAAGGTAAGCCCCAAAAGCTTCTCATAAATATAGTCTCTTCCGAAAAGATTGTTTATTGTGTCGGCTTTCACAACGTCCGCAACACCGTCGTTTATAATATGAAGAACCCCCGCAATACTGCCCTCCAAGGGCAAAGCTAAAATTTTTTCACACCAAGGTGCAAGTTCTGTCTCAATTTGAGAGGTGGTGATTAAAGCCACGAGAATTTCCCCCGTAAAAGCTGCTCTTCTCACAAGCAGGTGACGCAAAGCCCCCTCTTTTCTCATTTTGTGGTAAAACCTCTCGTCTGTACCCTTAAAAAAGTCAAGAGTTTCCCTTAAAATTTTCGTTATGTCCGGGTGAACAAGCTTACACTCAGAAGCGTCCGCAACCTCGTAGAAGCTGCCCCTTTTTCTCATACCCAAAGCAAGCTCCCCCTGAAGCCCTGTGTCTCCGAAGGAAAACTCCATTTTGTTTCTGTATTCGTTTGCGGAAGGACTTGCCTTAATGCCCTTAAAGTCAAAGCCCTCTATTCCTGCATCCCTCATAAGCTTTAAAACAGTGTTTTTCTTAAGCTCAAGCTGCTTTTCATAGGGCATTGTTCTGAATGTGCAGCCGCCGCAGCTGCCGAAAGCCGGGCAGTCTGAGGGTATTTCGTAATCGGCTTTTTCCTCCACAGTAAAGGAATTTGTTATATATCTGCCCTTCTTTTTAAGCAGATTACAGCGGACGGTCTGCCCCGGCAGGGCAAAGGGAATTTCCGCCTTTAAGCCGTTATATTTTGCCGTTCCCTTGTTGGGAAACTTATAATCCTCTATTTTAAGCTGTACGTTTTCTATTCTTTTTGCCATTTCTTTCTCCTTTTGGTTAATATTTATAAACCTTTCAATTCAAGACGCTTTAATATACCCTCCCGGTTTATGCTTTGGTGGGTTAAATATATTCTGTAAATTTGTTCAATAAGATTGGGGTCGGCTTTAAGAGAAACCGCCGCTTCTTCCGCAGTTTTACCCTTTTCTATAAATTTAACGGTTTTGTCAATGAGCCTGTCAAGCTTCTTTATTTCCCCCTGTTTTAAGACCTTTTGAGGTGCTTTTTCTAAGTCGAGCCTTTCGGTCTTATATGTGCGGCTTTGGGGAAACAATGTCAAAATCATTATTGTCAGGGGCAAATTAAAGCGTTTTCTTCCGCAGCCTCCGCTGTTTAAAAAGACAGTGCCTTCCGCTTCCGTTATTTCAAATTTGTGAGAATGACCGCAGATTACAAAATCAGTGCAGGATAAGTCTTTTTTTATTTGCTTTTTGTTGTGAATAACATAGAAGCTGAAGCCGAAAAGCTCAACATCAAGACTTTCCGGCAATTCTTCAGCCCAATTTCCGTCTGTGTTGCCCCTTACCGCATAGGTTTCGGCAATTTTATTAAGCTCAGCCAAAATTTCGGGTCTGCCTATATCCCCGGCATGAAAAATATATTCGCAGTCCTTTATATATTCCTTAACATCATCTCTCAAAATTCCATGAGTGTCGGAAATAAGTGCAATTTTGTGTTCTTCCAAATTACTCACCCTTTATAAATTTGCCTGTTGAAGGGATTTTAGTCTGTCTGTATGCTTTGGGGTCGATTTCCTCCGCTTCAGACGCCAACATCATAAACTTCAAAGTGGAATTTTTCTTAAGCGTAAACACCTGAACCCCCTGTGTGTTTTTGGTGGTTTTAAGGGGAATAAGTGAGCTGTCAATAACCATAGCCTTATTGTCATCACGAATAAAAATAAGGCTCTCGTCCTTAAGAATATGCTTTGCCCCTACAAGCTTTGACTTGTCGGAATATGCGTTTATCATTTTCTTTCGGTTAAGCTTTGTTTTATATGCTTCCATAGGCACCTTGGCAGCCTTTCCGTTTTCAAAGGCAAAAACAATTTCACCTGAGTAGTTTTCGCCGGGAACAGCCATAAACACAATTTTTTCATCGCTTTCCATAGGCAGAATATTGTTTAGGAAGCTGCCCATAACGCTTGCCTTGCACTCAGCAAGGTCATAAATCTTGACCTTATAAACTGCCTGTTTATCCGAGAAGAACATAACCTCGTTGTTGTTTGTGGTTTCGATTTCAACGGCTATTTCGTCATCCTCTTTAAGACGGTGTTCGCCGGAAAGACGCAGAGAATTAAGGGTTATTTTCTTAAAATAGTTTTCCTTCGTCAGGAAAAGCTTAACGCCGTAGTCCTCTATTACCTCAACAGGTGCAGCCGCCTTAACGTCCTCCGCAAAAACAATATCCGTCCGTCTTTCAGCCCCGTACTTCTTTTCAACCTCTTTAAGGTCTCGGCAGATTATATTCTTAATCTTAGTGTCGCTTGAAAGTATGCCCTGAAGCTCCGCAATATCCTTTTCAAGCTGCTGCATATCCTTGACCTTGTTCAGCAGATATTCTCTGTTAAGGTTTCTGAGCTTAATTTCGGCAATAAACTCAGCCTGGGGTTGGTCAATGTTAAAGCCCTCCATAAGATTGGGAATAACCATTGACTCTTTTTCAGTCTCTCTTATTATCTGAATGGCAAGGTCAATATCCACGATTATTTTGTTAAGTCCGGAAAGAAGGTGATACTGCTCCTTTTTACGTTCAAGCTCATAAGCCGTTCTCTTTTTAATGCAGTCAATTCTGAAGGAAATCCAGTTGTCCAAAATTTCCTTAATTCCCATAACCTTCGGTCTGCCGTCAACCAAAATGTTGAAGTTGCAGTTGAAGCTGTCGCAGAGAGGGGTCATCTTGAAAAGCTTTTCCATAAGCCTGTCGGGATCTGTATTTCTCTTTATGTCAATAGTAATTTTCAAGCCGTTTAAGTCCGTCTCGTTTCTTACGTCGTTTATTTCCTTAATTTTATTTGTCTTTACAAGCTGAATTATTTTATCCGTAATTGCTTCGATATTGGTAGAATATGGAATTTCATAAATCTCTATGAGAGAAAGCTTTTTGTCGCTGCGGTATTTCGCCCTGACCTTAAAGCTGCCTCTGCCTGTTTCGTAAATTGCGGAAAGCTCCTTTTTGTCATATATAAGCTCACCACCTGTGGAAAAATCCGGTGCTTTAATATATTCCATAAGGTCAACATTTTGGTTTTTGATATAAGCCGCTGTTCCCCGACAAATCTCCCCTAAGTTAAAGCTGCATATCTGTGAAGCCATACTTACCGCAATGCCCTGATTCGGTGTAACAAGCACATTGGGAAATGATACAGGGAAAAGAACAGGCTCCTGCATTGAGCCGTCGAAGTTATCAACAAATTCGACGGTATTCTTGTCAATGTCCTTAAAAAGAGTGGTGCAGAAGCTGTCAAGCTTAACCTCGGTATATCTTGAAGCGGCATAAGCCATATCTCTTGAATAGACCTTGCCGAAGTTGCCCTTGCTGTCTACAAAGGGGTGAAGCAGTGCGCCGTTGCCTCTCGTCAGCCTAACCATTGTTTCATAAATTGCTGCGTCTCCGTGAGGGTTAAGTTTCATTGTCTGCCCCACTACGTTTGTGGATTTGGTTCTTGCGCCGTTTAAAAGCCCCATTTTATACATTGTGTAAAGAAGCTTTCTGTGAGCCGGCTTAAAGCCGTCTATTTGGGGAATTGCCCTTGAAACGATTACGCTCATTGCATAGGGCATATAGTTAAGCTCAAGAGTGTCGGTTATGGGCTGCTCCGTATATTTATCAACATAAGTTTCAGACTGTTTGGGTGTTCTTTTTCTAGCCATAAATTAAAACCTCCTTATGAAAGCTCGGTTAAGTCAATGTATTTATGACCGTAAAGCTCTATGTGTTCTTTTCTGCCCTTAAGATCGTCCCCCAAAAGCATATCGAAAACCATTGCCGTTTTTTGAACGTCCTCGGGGCAGACCTGAATAAGCCGTCTAGTTGCAGGATTCATTGTGGTCTGCCACATCATTTCAGGCTCGTTTTCGCCTAATCCCTTCGACCTCTGAATGTGATATTTGCCCTTAATTTTCTTTAAAATATCGGCTTTTTCCTTTTCGGTATAGGCAAAGTAGGTGTTCTTTCCGGCAGTAATTTCATACAAAGGCGACTCGGCAATATACACCTTTTTCTGATCTATCAGTGTAGGCGTAAGCCTGTAAAGCATTGTCAAAACAAGGGTTCTTATCTGAAAGCCGTCTACATCGGCGTCGGTGCAGATTACAATTTTGTTCCACCTTAAATTGTTTATATCAAAGGAGTTCAAGTCCTTGTTGTGCTTTGATGTTATTTCAACACCGCAGCCCAAAACCTTAAGCAAATCCGTAATTATGGGGCTTGCGAAAATCTTGTCATAGCCTGCCTTAAGGCAGTTCAAAATTTTACCCCTTATGGGCATAATTCCCTGAAACTCTGAGTCACGCCCCAAAATAACGGAACCCATTGCGGAGTCGCCTTCTACGATGTAAAGCTCTCTTCGGCTGACGTCCTTTGTTCGGCAGTTTACAAACTTTTCAACTCTGTTGTTTATATCTAAATTTCCCGTAAGCTTCTTTTTTATTGTAACTCTTGTCTTTTCCGCCGTTTCTCGGCTTCTTTTATTTACAAGAACCTGGCTTGTAAGCCTGTCTGCGTCTGCCTTGTTCTCTGTGAAATATATTTCAAGCTGTTCCTTAAGATAAGAGGTCATAGCCTCCTGAATAAACTTGTTTGTAATGGACTTCTTTGTCTGATTTTCATAGCTTGTAACAGTTGAAAATGAATTTATTATTAGAACCAAGCTGTCCTCGATATCCGAAAACTGTATCTTTTTTTCGTCCTTTTTATATAAATTCGAAGCCTTAAGATATTTGTCTATGGCGTAAACAAAAGCCGATCTGACCGCTTTGTCCGGAGAGCCCCCATGCTCCAAAAAGCTTGAATTGTGATAATATTCTATAAAATTTATATCGTTTGAAAAGCAGAAGGAAACCTCATATTTAAGCTTATATTCGGGCTTATCCTCTCTGTCTCTGCCCTTTGTTTCCGTCTTTAAATAAACTATGTCTGAAATGGTTTTACCGTCAACTTTTTCTTTGATATAGTCCTTTATGCCCTCGGGGTAGCAAAACTCGAAGCTTTCCCCTTTCGCCTCGTCTGTAAGAACAAAGGTCAAGCCTGCGTTTACTATGCACTGCTTCTGAAGAATATCCTTAAAATACTCTATGTCAAGAGATATGTCGGTAAAAACCTCTCTGTCTGGCTTCCACTTTATAAAGCTGCCTGTTGCCTTTCCCTTACAGGCAGTTTTCTTAAGTCCCCCGACATTTTCGCCTTTTTCGAAACGAAGGTTATATTTAAAGCCGTCTCTTAAAATTTCGACCTCCATATATTCAGAGCTGTACTGGGTTGCGCACAAGCCCAAGCCGTTAAGCCCTAGGCTGAACTCATAGTTTTCGCCCTCGTTGTTTAAATATTTTCCTCCGGCATACAGCTCGCAAAACAGAAGCTCCCAGTTATATTTATCCTCTGTTTTGTTGTAGTCAACGGGTATGCCTCTCCCCTGATCCTTAACTGAAACCGAACCGTCGGAATAAAGCTCAACCTCTATTCTGTCGCCGTAGCCCTCTCTTGCTTCATCTATAGCGTTTGACAAAATCTCAAAAACAGAGTGTCGGCAGCCCTCTATTCCGTCAGAACCGAAAATAACCGACGGGCGAAGCCTTACTCTGTCAGCCCCCTTAAGAGCTGTTATACTCTCATTTCCGTAATCGTTTTTTAAATTATCCTTAGCCATATTTCTCAAAATTCTCCATATCCTTAATA
>JAJBVU010000180.1:16009-24485 GCA_020859645.1 Eubacterium sp.
ATTTTATTGTATAATAATATTGTAAAAGTGAGGTGACTGCGAAATATGGAACAAAAAGAAGCTATCGGTTACGGAGCTAAAAGAAACATAAAGGATACTGTTTTTACAAGGCTGTTTCGTGAAAAGAAATATCTCTTGCAGCTATATCAGTCTCTCCACCCGGAGGATACAGACACTACAGAAAAAGATTTGAAAACAATAACCCGTGAGCCTATTTTCCTAAAGGATATAACAAACGATTTGGGCTTTTCCGTAAAAGATAAGCTGTTTATTCTTGTGGAAGCACAGTCAACCGCTTCTGTGAATATAATCGTGAGAAGCTTTATGTATCTTGCTCACACCTATCAGGAGCATTTTAAGGAAACCGAACAAAACCTGTACGGAACTAAACCGGTTATAATTCCCAAGCCGGAGTTATATGTCATTTTCAGCTGTGATACAAGCATAGATAAAGATGTCCTTACACTGTCGGAAGAGTTTTTCGGCGGTGAAAAAACTGCCATAGAGGTAAGAGTAAAAGTAATAACCGAGAAAAACAGCAAGGGTATTATTGAGCAGTACATTTTGTTTACAAAGGTTCTCGATAAACAGGTTAAAATGTACGGATATACAAGAAAAGCAGTTGAGGAAACCTTGAGGATTTGCGAAAGCTATGATATTCTGAAAGAATTTCTCAAAGAGCATGAAAAGGAGGTTGCGAATATTATGATTAGTTTATACAGTCAAGAAGAAATTCGTGAAATGTTTATACATGACATAAAAAAAGAAAGCAGGGAGGAAGTTGTAATAGAAATGCTCAAAGAAAATGAGGATCTTTCAAAAATCAGTAAGTATACTCATTTATCTTTGGAAAAAATTAATGAAATTAAGGCTCGTTTAACAAACAACCTTCAATTAGCAGGTGAATAATTGTCCCAAGGAAAAAATAACCTTAAATCAGACAATGAACAACTGCCTGTCATAGGTGCAGTAACTCAACCGCTGCACCTTTTTCACAGTACTGAATATATTCACAGTTCTTGAAGAGGAACTTTAAAAACTACTGAATACATTATAATAGGAGCTTATACATTTTGGACGAAAAAAACAAAAATAAAAAAAATAACATAAACCTTACAAACGCAGCGGTTTCAGCCCTGTTTGCCTTTATAATTGCGGTTGTTCCCCTGATTGTAAGACTTGCCGCTGTTAAAATATCCTCATACGAACAGGGAACAATAAGAAGCAGCACAGTCAGCAACGATGTTTTCATCTACGTAAAAAGCTGCGCAATAATTTTGGCTGTTGTTATAATGCTTATTATAATTGCCCTTGACTTTTTAACAAACCTTGAGGGAAAAAAGCTTCACTTAAAAAACCCCGTCTTCATATGCCTTTCCGACTATATGGGCTTAGGGCTGCTTTCTGCGCTCTTTTCATCTTATAAGTATGTGGCGGTTCACGGCGTAACTGAAAGATATGAGGGTATTATAATGCTTTTGTGCTACTTTGCCCTTTTTGCCGTTGCTCTTCACTATGTGAAAAACCCAAAAAGGCTTAAATTTATTTTGGGCTGCTTTATGGTGTCAACTTTGTTGTTGGGGCTTATAGGCGCAGGTCAGTTTTTCGGCTTCGATATTTTCAAAACCGACCTTATGGCACGCCTTGTTTACGGCAGCAAATATGTTGAGGGCTATAAGCTTACGGTAAAATATCAGACGATTTATTCAACACTTTATAACCCCAACTGTGTAGGCAGTGCCTTTGCTCTGCTTTTACCTATATTTGCTGTTGCCGCAGTTTTTCTGCCTGTTAAAAGTCCGTTTAAATACTGCTCAATAGTCTTGGCTCTTTTAAGCCTTTTAAACGTAATCGGCAGCGGTTCAGCCGGTGCTGTATTGGGGCTTTCGGCTTCGGCTGTTGTTATGGTTATAACAGCTGTTGTTTTAGCCTTTAAGAAAAAAATATTTAAGGGTTTGGGCGGAGCAAAAATCGGAGCATTTGCAGCGGCTTTCGTAGTTATATGCATATTGGGCGCAGGAGTTTTAAGCCTTGACAGCGGCTTCAGCTTAAACAAGGTAAAGGTTATTTTTGACACATTAAGCGGAAAAACCACACAGGATAGCCCTTATTTTTGGAAAACCTATTATATAGACGGCGATGAAGGCGCAATTGTATCGGCAATAGGCGAAATAAGAGTGTCTAAGCCGGGAGACGAGCCTGTTCTTAAGCTTAACGGCGAAGAGCTGACCTATACAGACGTAACAGAAGATGGCGGAGTTATAACCTACAGCTATGATGTTTCACCTTTGCAAAGAACCTCCGTTATATTCTCAAACGATATAATTTATTTTGAAGCCTATGACGGGCTTACTCAATATGACTTTATGTTCAGACAGACCGACAGCGGTTTAACCGCAGTGGTAAGAAACGGAGACAGCTACGACATTAACACAGAGGTTAAACATATAGGCTTTGAGGGGCTGGAATATTTAGGTTCAAGCAGAGGTTATATTTGGTCGAGAACCCTTCCCCTTCTGCTGAATGTAAAAACATTCCTTTTGGGAGCCGGAGCAGACTGCTTTGTTTTGGAGTTTCCTCAGACAGACCTTGCAGGCAAGTGTGAATTTTTGGGCAACCCCTACACAATCGTTGACAAGCCCCACAATATGTATTTGCAGATTGCCGTAAACACAGGTGTGTTTTCTCTTATTGCCTTCATTGCTGCAATGGTTATATATTTTATAATGACGGTTAAAAAGCTTATTAATACCAAAGGGGTAATAAACGTAATAAGGTTCGGGCTTATGTGGGGAATTTTGGCTTATCTTGCCACACAGTTTACCACAGACAGCAGTGTCAGCGTTGCGCCATTTTTCTGGATATTATTAGGCGTAGGCTGCGCCCTTAACAAAATAGATTTTTCGGAGGAATAAGCTATGGAGTCCGAAGGATTATCAAAGCTTGAAAAGCTTAAAACAGTGGGGCTTTATATCGCCCTTGACATTATTTTCATAAATTTGTCTCTCTTAAGTGCCTTGGGGCTGTGGTACGGCGGAACTATCCCCGGAGGGGGCTATATTACCTTTAATGCCTCCGTCTGGCAGTGGTATCTTTTCGCCCTTCCCTTTGTGAGCCTTTTTACGCCCCTTTGCTATGCCCTTTTCGGCTTTTATTCAAAAATTTGGAAGTACGCCGACATTGAAGAGCTTATTAAAATCTTCATTTCACAGGTGGTTATTTTTGTAGGTCTGTTTTTATTCGACAGGTTCTTTATTGTACCCGTGGGGCTTATTGACTTGCCTAAAAGAATGCTGGCTCTTGCCTTTGTTTTTAATATGATTTTGTTTGTTTTTTCAAGGTCGGGCTACCGTTTTTTTAAGAGGATGTATATTCACATCGAAAACAGGCTCTTTAAAAAGGCAGGCACAAAAAGAGTTATGATAATAGGCGCAGGCTACGGGGGCTATAACGTTGTCAGAAGCATAATGAAGTATGCAAAGGGCTATGAAAACATAATTGCGGTGCTTATTGTTGATGACGATATATCAAAAAGCAACACAACCATTCACGGAGTTCGTGTAACCTACAATATAGACAACGTGCCGAGACTTGCGGAAGAATATGAAATAGATGAAATAATTATTGCCATACCCTCCGCCGACAACACTGAGCTCAGGCGAATTATGGATAACTGCACAAAGACAAACTGTACCCTTAAAATGATTCCCCCTATAAGCGATGTGCCCGAAAACGGCAGCTTTCAGAGGGTTTTACAGGACGTTAAAATAACAGATCTTCTTTTCAGAGACGAGGTTGAAATAAACGTAGCAGACGTCAGCGGCTATCTTAAGGGAAAAACCGTTTTGGTCACCGGGGGCGGCGGTTCGATTGGCTCTGAGCTTTGCAGGCAGATTTCGAAATTCTCGCCCAAAAAGCTTATAATTTTCGATATTTACGAAAACAATGCCTATGAGCTTATGAATGAGCTTAAAAACAAATATGAAGCTATGGAAATTGAGGTTATTATAGGCTCTGTCTGCGACGAGGCTATGGTGGACAGGCTCTTTGAGAGATATAAGCCCAATGTTGTTTTCCATGCGGCGGCTCACAAGCACGTTCCCCTAATGCAGACAGTGCCTAAGGAAGCGGTTAAAAACAATGTTTTCGGAACCCTTAATATAGTAAACGCCGCAGACAAATTCGGGGCGGAGCGTTTTGTTCTTCTCTCTACAGACAAGGCAGTAAACCCCACCAACGTAATGGGCGCCACAAAGCGTATAACCGAAATGATTATTCAGTCGGCGGCTGAAAAAAGCTCCACTAAGTTTATGGCTGTCCGTTTCGGAAACGTCTTAGGCTCCAACGGCTCGGTTATTCCCCTTTTCAAAAAGCAAATCGAAGAGGGAGGTCCCGTCAGAGTAACCCACAAGGACATAACAAGGTTTTTTATGACTATTCCCGAAGCAAGCCGCCTTGTTTTGCAGGCAGGGGGTATGGGCAGAAGCGGCAGAATTTTCGTTCTTAATATGGGCGAGCCTGTTAAAATAAACGATCTTGCCTTAAATCTTATAAAGCTTTCGGGCTTAAAGCCCTTTGAGGACATCGACATAGTTTATACAGGGCTGAGACCCGGCGAAAAGCTTTACGAAGAGCTTATTATGGACGAAGAAAAGGACAGTATGCAGGCAACCTATCACAAAAAGATATTTATTGCAAAGCCCATTAAATTAAATGACAAAAGCTTTGAGGAAGGGCTTGAAAGACTTAAAAACTCCTGTTATAATGACAGCGACACAATTGCTTTAATTAAGAAGCTTGTACCCAATTTCGACAACAGAAACAACGGAGAAAACACAGAGGTTCTGTATTAATATTATGGAAGAAAAATTATGTGAAAAAAGACAGCTGGGAAGCAGTGATATTTACCTTTCCCCCTTAGGCTTCGGCTGTGCCGGCGCATGGGGAAAAAGCCTTTTCGGAAAGCCTATGATAAGCTATGATGAGGCGAAGGCTCTGATTTTGCGAAGCCTTGATTTGGGCATAACCTATTTTGACACAGGACACAACTACGGCTTTGCAGAGGAACGTCTGGGACAAATTTTAGCCGAAACAGGCATTAACCGCAAGGATATTATTCTTTCCACAAAATTCGGCGAAAGAGCCTATAACTCTGACTGGCTTAAGGACTTCAGTGTAAAATGGATGAGAGAAAGCTTTGAATTAAGCCTTAAACGCTTAAAAACAGACTACATCGATTTGTTTATGTGCCACGGAGGTGATGTCTCCGACTTAAAGCCTCAGCTTCTTGAAGCCCTTTACGGTCTTAAGAAAAAGGGCGTTGTCCGTGCCGTAGGCATAAACACATTCAGCGATGACGTTATAAGCTATGTCAAGGATATAAAGTGCTTTGACTTTGTAATGCTTGACTACAACATAATGCGTCAGGACAGAGAGCCGGTTATAAAGGAGCTTTACGACAGCAAAATCGGTGTTATTGCCGGTGCTGCTTTGGGTCAGGCTCTTTACAGCAAAAGCTTTTTTAAGGTGCGTCACCGTAAGGATTTATGGTATATTGCCCGGTGTTATACCCGTTTTAAGGAGCAGTTTAAAAAAAGCGGAGACTACCGCTTTATAAACGGTCATAATGATTTTTCGGCGGCTCAGGCGGCTCTGAGCTTCACCCTTCAAAACAAATATGTAAGCTCAGCCCTTTTCGGAACCACCTCTCTTGAGCATTTGGAGGAAAACGTTAAGGCGCTTGATATAGAAATTCCGAAGGAAATTATTACAAAAATAAAAAGACAAGGAGAATAAAATTATGAACAAAAAATATAATATTGCAGTTGCCGGAACAGGCTATGTAGGGCTTTCAATAGCCGTTCTGCTTTCGCAAAAAAACAGCGTTAAGGCTGTTGACATTGTCCCTGAAAAGGTAGATTTAATAAACAAAGGCATATCCCCTATTCAGGATGAATATATTGAAAAGTATCTTGAGGAAAAGGATCTTGACCTTGAGGCAACTCTTGACGGCGAAAAGGCTTATTCCGAAGCGGATTTCGTTGTAATTGCCGCTCCTACAAACTATGACAGCAGAAGAAACTTTTTCGACACATCGGCAGTTGAACAGGTTGTTGACCTTGTTACAAGAGTAAACCCAAACGCCGTTATGGTTATAAAATCCACCGTTCCTGTAGGCTATACCGAAAGCCTAAGAGAAAAAACAGGGAACAAAAATATTCTCTTTTCCCCTGAATTTTTAAGAGAAAGCAAGGCTCTTTATGACAATCTCTATCCATCAAGAATTATCGTAGGTACGGATTTGGAGAATGAAGCCCTTTATAATTCCGCAAAAACCTTTGCGGAGCTTTTGAAGGAAGGCTCTCTTAAGGAAAACCCGGATGTTTTATTTATGGGCTTTACTGAAGCGGAAGCCGTTAAGCTTTTCGCCAACACCTATTTGGCTCTTCGTGTAAGCTTCTTCAACGAGCTTGACACCTACGCCGAAATGAAGGGTCTTGACACAAAGCAGATTATAGACGGCGTTTGCCTTGACCCCAGAATAGGCTCTCACTATAACAACCCATCATTCGGCTACGGCGGCTACTGTCTGCCGAAGGACACAAAACAGCTTTTGGCTAACTACCGTGATGTGCCCGAAAACCTTATTGAAGCAATTGTTGAAAGCAACCGCACCCGAAAGGATTTCATAGCGGAAAGAGTTCTTTCCATGGCAGGCTATTTTAAGGGAACTGTCAGAGACGACGCCCAAATTAAGGACTGTGTTGTGGGGGTTTACCGCCTGACTATGAAGAAAAATTCCGATAATTTCCGTCAAAGCTCCATTCAGGGGGTTATGAAGAGAATTAAGGCTAAGGGGGTCGCCGTTGTTGTTTATGAGCCGACATTAGAGGACGGAACAACCTTCTACGGCAGCCGTGTGGTAAACGATATTGAAAAATTCAAGCAGATGTGCGGAGCGATTATTGCAAACAGATATGACAGCTGTCTTGACGATGTTAAGGTCAAGGTTTATACCAGAGATATTTTCAAAAGAGATTAATCAGCAATTCCTAAAAGGTGGTCGTTATGTATAAGCATTTTAAAAGAGGCTTTGACTTAATACTTTCCCTCATAGGCACAGGGGTTTTGCTTGTGCCTATGGGGATAATTGCGGCGGTTATAAAAGCCGAGTCAAAGGGGTCTGTGCTTTTTATGCAGGACAGAGTGGGAAAAGACAAAAAGCTTTTCAAAATATACAAATTCAGAACAATGTATACAGACGCACCGAAGGACGTGCCTACCCATATGCTTAACAACCCTGATGCCTTTATTACAAAAAGCGGCAGATTTTTGAGGAAAACAAGCCTTGACGAGCTTCCTCAGCTTTTCAACATAATTAAGGGGGAAATGAGCATTGTAGGCCCTCGCCCCGCCCTTTATAACCAATATGACCTTATAGCCGAGCGTGACAAATACGGTGCAAACAGCATTACCCCGGGGCTTACGGGACTTGCCCAAATTATGGGCAGAGACGAGCTGCCCATAGACGTTAAGGCAGCCTATGACGGGGAATACGTCAAAAAAATGGGTTTTCTAACCGACCTTAAAATAATAGTCAAAACCGCCATATCTGTCATTAAAGAGGACGGCGTCAAAGAAGGCGTTCAAAAAGAAAATCAGCCTTAAAAAATTCATCATAAAAGCAAAAGACAGTCTCTCCGTTTTCGGAAAGACTGTCTTTCTTAATTTCAGCCCTAATTTATTATAAATCTATAATACAATACTTGGTTAATTATGCCATATTTTCTCACTAATGTATACTTTAATAATCATAGTTAAAATATACAATTTTATGTATTAATTATATGACATTATTTGTTTAAATGTCAATACAAAAATACAATAAATTCTTTAAAATATAAAAGGTCATAAAAGTATACTTTATTAGGAAAATCAATAACGCTAAGCAAAAAAGAAAGGAGACCTCTTATGGAATAAAATAATTAAAACTATAAAATCACAGTACGTCAAATCAACAATAGTATAATTACAAGGAGAATAACCAATGAAAAAGAATTTAGCATTACTTATTGCCGTCTGTATGGGCATAACTGCCTGCGGTAAAGCCGCCAACACAGATACCGAAAGTGAAAGTACCACTGAAACAGAAGCTGAAGAAGCTGAGGAAGAAACCGAGGAAACCGATGCCGTTGAAATATATCTCGGCGACTCAATTGAAACAGATAAATTTATAATGAACTTTAAAACATTTGAAATTGCTCAGGAATTAAAATTTCCTACCGGGGAACACTCGACATTTGCTAAAAGCGTTGAAGAAGGAAATCAGTTAGCTCTTATAAGCGGAAGTTTTGAAAACAATTCATCTTCATCTATAGCTGAATCTGCCTTTGATCTTTCTTTTATTGCAAATGATGAATATTCATATGATAAAGTTAGTTTTTATTTTAAATCAAGTCAATCTTACAATATTGAC
>JAJBVU010000180.1:24495-27681 GCA_020859645.1 Eubacterium sp.
TATTTGTGTAGAAATACCAAATAAACTCGTTGATATCTTTGAAACAGGAAAATTAAATATATCTTTTAAAGATGATCTGACAGTTTTAACAAAAATCTATGATGTATCAGGCAATTTTACAACAGATGCAGACTATTATTATGTTTTAAACTGTACTCAGTCAGGCTCTGCTGAAGAAGCCGCTGATCAAACCCAAGCAACCAGCGTCAGCGAATCAGATGAAAGCAACGCAACGGACAAAACCGAAGCTGATACAACTCCTCTGAATATTGGGGAAACCATAGTTACAGACAACTATGAATTTACATTAAACAATGTTGAGCTGACATATGAAGTCAAACCAAGCGACACAAGCAGTGTTTACAGCAGTTATACAGCCGATGACGGAAAAGTTTATATAGATGTAAGCGGAAGTTATTATAACACTTCAAAGAAAGATGCTTGTGTTCGTGATTTGCCAAAGGCTTCAGCCGATTATGACAATGGTTATACCTATTCAGGCTTTGCAGCTGTGGATACGGGCAATTCTTTTGATTGGGTTTCTTCCTATGTAATCTGCACTCCCCTCGAAACCTGCCGCTATCACTGCATAATTGAGTGTCCCGAAATTGTCAATTCATCAGACAGTTCTCTTTATGTGCTGCTTCCCCTTGCAGACAGCAATACTTATAAATACGTAATAAGATAACAGATTTCAAATTATGACTTAAAGAAAGACAGCCTCTCCGTTTTTTCGGAAAGACTGTCTTTCTTTTTATCCCTCAACAAGTCTGCGGTATTTTGGATATTCGCTTTCGTCAAGTCCCGCAATTTTCATTGCCTGATCTATTCCTACCCCTAAATTTCTCATCAAATTATTTAATGTGCCTACAAGAGTTTCCTCTCTGCCTTCTTCTTTTCCCTTATTCAATGCTCGTCTCTCAATTCCATAGCTTATATTACACATACTCGTCACCTCTTCTTCTATATTTTTGGTTATCCTGATTTTAAAATCTCTTTGCATTATATCCAGTCTTGCTTTGGGTGACAGGTCGGAAGCCGTTATAACCTCAAGCAGCTTCAGCGCCCCTCTGTAATTCTCGGCATCTCTCTCACCGAGACAAACCATAACAACCTCCAAAAGATCATATTCGGCAAAATTATATTTTGCTTCGCCTATAACATTCTGTTCCTTCAGCGAAAATCTTGTAATAGTGTTCTGCTTATTTTTAGGTGCTTCGGTACAAACCCATATGGAAATAACTTTTTTGATTTTTCCGTATTCTGAATTTGAAAACTCTCTGTTGTACTGAGACGAAATAAGCCTTGAACAGTAATAAACCGCTCTTTTCAGTAAGGGATATTTAGGATAGAAATCATTTTGTGCTTCAAGATTAACTATCAGCTTAACAACTCCCGACAGTGACGGGACATAGGCATAAAACAAAATGTCATACTTAACTATTCCCTCACTTTCAGAGCTGTCTTCCCTGTCCATTCCCTCAATAACTTCACCTTCGTCCTGATGAACGGCTTCAGCTGAAATTTCAGGCTCACCCTCTATATATTTTTCCGCAATATCATAAGGCTCGAAATCTTTGAACTCTGCCAAACAGTCCTTTAATATATGTGCCAAAATAATCTTTATTGACAGCGTCCTCTTTATATGTGTGTCGCATTTTTTATTTTCATTATCAGTATAAGTGCTTTTTCCTGCTTCGGTCAGTACGTCCATAAAAATATCCTTTAAAATTATTTCCTTACAACTATATTTTATTACATCCCCGATTTAATGTCAAGAAAAAAGCAAAGTGATCCCTAAATCTCATAAAGGTTTAATTCAGCTTCACTGCGTAATAATATACAGCCCGTAAGCTCCATCGGGAGTAAAGGCGTCGGCGGCGGTTTTCAGGTTAAGAACAGCTATTACCCTGTTTCCCACCGCAACAACCGGATAAAGATAACGTTTCGCCTGCGGAATTTTATGCTCTGAGTAGATTTTTTTAATCTGCTGACTGCCGTTTTTTATTTTAAGCCTGTCGCCGTCCTTTTTAGTTCTGACAATAAGGGGCAAATCCGTTTCTTCGAGATTAAGTCTGCCTATTTCCTTTTGGGGCAGCTTGTCTTTCGTTAAAATAAGTCTGATTTCCGCTTCCTTTATAAAAAGCTCCCTTTCGGGATAAAGCTCGTAAGAATATTCTATGGTTTCTTCGCTAAATTTGCCTATAACAAGGGCATCTCCCTCTTTTTTGGCTTTTATGCCCTCTATAAGACTTATTTGCCTACCGTTTTGACCCTCTGCAAGGTCTCTCAGGCTTTCAATATGCTTAAGCTCTATATCCTGCATTTTTTTGGTCAAGGGAAGGCTTGCAAGCCGCAAGACCCTGTTTTGAAGCACTTCATTTTCGGCTGAAAGCCTTTCACAGCTGAGACTGACTGAAGCTTTATCTTTTTTTATAAGCACACGTTCATAGGCTTTTATCGCTTCCTCTTCCAAAAAATCGTTTTCCTTTCTTATTATGCCCGATGTCTTGAAAAGCACCTCAACAATATTCGGGTTTATGTCCTCTTCAATTGAGGGCAGAAGCTTATGCCTTATTTTGTTTCTGAGATATTCAAGGCTTTGGTTTGTGCTGTCGGTAATATAAGGGGTATCCCCCAAAAAAGCTTCAATCTCGGCTCTTGAAAGGCACAAAAGAGGACGTATAATTTTATCCCTCTTAGGCAAAATCCCGCCTAAGCCCTTAAGCCCCGAACCTCTTATAAGCCTTTGAAGCATAGTCTCCGCATTGTCATTTTTATTATGCGCAAGCGCTATTCTGTTAGCCCCTACTTTTTCCGCCGTTTCGTAAAAAGCCTTATAGCGGTAGTTTCTGCCCGTTTCCTCTTCCGTAAACCCCTCAGCCTTGGAAAGCGAGGGTATGTCATAGGAATAGACAAAAATCTCGACCCCAAACCTTTCACAGAGAGCCTTAGAAAAGTCTCTGTCTCTTAAAGCCTCTTCCCCTCTTATGTTGTGGTTTACGTGAACCGCCCAAAGCTTCAGGTCATACTCATCTTTAAGAGCAAGCAGAACCTTAAAAAGGCACACAGAGTCGGCTCCGCCGGAAAGCCCCAAAACCACTCTGTCACCCTTTGTCAAAAGCTCATTTTCTTCAATAAATTTTTTTATCCTGTTAAGCATATTCAAAACCGCCCAAAATTTTT
>JAJBVU010000323.1 GCA_020859645.1 Eubacterium sp.
TGGTATTAATTCACAAAAAATACAGACTAAAACCCATAATATTCACATTATTTCTGTTGATTATGCTGTTTTTCGGGCTTAAAAAAATCGATGAAAGGCTTTTTCCCTCTGCAGAGGCAATAGGAACAGCCTATGCGGCGGACTATATTAACAAACAAATAGACCTGACAGCCAAAAAAATTGCAGAGAAAAAGGGAGTTTCATACTCTGATTTTTTCACACTTTCCGAAACAAACGGAGAGGTTTCTCAAATCATTGCAAACTCCCTTCTTATAAACGAATTCTGCAGCGAAACCGCAGCTGAACTTTCCGATGTCCTCTTTAAAACAGAGGTTAAAAAAATTCCTCTTTCCCTTGGGCTTTTAACGGGTATAGGCTTTCTTTCGAACATGGGGCCCAAAATCAACTACCGCATAGTCCCTACGGGAATAACCGCTGCCGACTATGAAACATCTCTAACCTCCGCAGGCATAAACCGTATAAGCTATCAAATTTTCATAAACATAACCGCAAGCATAAGCATAACAAGCCCCTTAACCCAAAAGCCCCTAAAAATTACAAGAAAATATATGCTTGTGGACACGGTCTTTTCGGGCTCCGTTCCCGATACCTACCTTAATATAGACGGTGTAAAAGCCTCCCCTTGAGGGGAGGTGGCAGCCAACGCTGATTTTTGAAAAAAATCAGTGCGGCTGACGGAGAGGTGGAGACTTTTCTATTTCGATATTAGCTTTAAAAACTACATCTTCAATAAATCTTATCTATAATAAACTTATTTGCCATAAGCATCCAATTTTGAAGGAAGGGACGCATAATATTCCAGTAGCTGACCCCGGCAAGCCCGAACTCTGCCGCCAAATCTGCTTTGGCGTTTATGCTTTCGGCGTCCTCAAACCAAACCTCGTGGCGTTTGCCGGTCTTGACATAGTTATAGTAGGGGCTTGCGGCGGCATTGTCAAACTTAATTTCGGCATTGTTTTCAAAGGCTCTGTCAACAGCCTCTACGTTTGAAATTGACTCTGCTCTTGACTCACCCTTAACATAGGGCAGAAGCCAGTCATAGCCGTAATTCGGCACGCCCATATAAATTTTGCCGGGATTTATTTCCGAAACGGCATATTCCACCACTTCCCGAACCTTGTTTAAGGGAGCTACCGCCATCGGCGGCCCGAAGGTGTAGCCCCATTCGTAAGTCATAACAAGCTCGGCATTTGCCGAAGCCCCTAAAGCAGGGTAGTTGTGCCCCTCGTAGAGCAGACCCTTCTGATTTCGTGATGTTTTGGGGGCAAGAGCCACCACAATAAAAAAGCCCTCATCGTTAAGACGTGAACGGAGCTTTTCAATAAGTGCGGCATAGGCCTCTGCGTCCTGAGGATAAATAAATTCAAAATCCATATCAAGACCTATATAGCCCTTTTCCTTCATATTTTCGATTACGTTGTTTATAAAATTTTCCTGAACCTCCGGGGAGTTTATGAGCCGGGATGCAAGCTCGTTTGAGAAGCTGCCGTTTTCCGTCAGTGCGGAAACAAGCATAACCGCTCCGGTTCCGTATTTTTTTGCTTCGGCTATAAGACCTTCATCGTTTATTTTTAAAAGACCGCCGCTGTTTGTAAAGCCGTAGGAAAAAATTGTAAGATAAGTCAAATAGGGCAGGGTTTGTCTCAGAAGGTCAATGTCAATGTTAGGGTAGGCGTAGCCGTTTATTGATATAGTCTCATTAGGTGTATCCTCAAAGGATATAACAAGTCTTTGCCCGGGATAAATTAAGTCAGGGTTTTCTATTTGCGGGTTGTTTTGAAGAAGCCGCCACAGGGTTATTCCCTTTTCCTCCGCAATATTTGCCAAAGTGTCTCCCGATTTTACATAATAAACGTCTTTGGGGCGCAGAATTATAAGGCTTTGACCCACTGAAATCTTGTCGGGGTCGGTCAGCTGATTATACAACGCCAAGCTGTAAGGGGTTGTCTTATACGCCTTTGCGATTTTGGTCAAAGTGTCCCCTTTTTTTACTCTGTAAATTATCATATTATCACCTCATAAACAGGTTATGCGGCGAAAGCCGTCTCTGTGACACAGCATAATTTTCAAAAAGAAAAGGCTCCGCAAGCCTCTCTCTTCCGTGCTGTAAATTACAACAGCGAAAAAGCTGCCTGCTGAGCCTTATTGTTCTTTTTAATATTTATCACATAGAAACGTGAACCGTCTTTTATAGTAGGCAGTATCTGCAAAACAGAGATGTTTTTTTCATAAAAAAGAAGAGGGAAACCCCTATCCTCTATCTTTAAAGTTTCGCACTTGGTGTATAGGCGGCGAAACGCCCTCTTTAAAAAATTCTTTTTATGCGGAGACTATATCTCCCAAGGTATCGGCTGCCCGATTTCCTCTCACCTATATTATAACCGAAAACATAAAAAATTGCAATAAATTTTTGTGAACTACTGTTATTTTCCCGTAACTCTGCATTTAGCTTCCTTTTTTGAATTTTTATCTTAAGGAAACATTCAGTATAAGCTCCGAGGGCAGAATTATAAAAAGTGTTTGGGTTTGACTGTATCTGCCCAAAGCGTCTGTTGCCTTATATGTAACAGTGTATACACCTGCCGCTGAGGGGTCGGCTTCCGTCTCTACTGTAAAGTCTATTTCGTTATTGGCGGTGTCATAGGCGTTTACGCCGTAACGGAGATATTCTATAAGCTCTTCTCTTGTTATGCTGTCAGTCTGATAGATTGAGCGTACGTTTTTTTGACTTTTCACTCTGGTGCCTAAGCTGTTGTAGGGGTTGTTTTCGGAAGGGTCGGCAGGATCCCAGGTGGGGTAGGGGGCATTTGCGCCCAGCTTAATGGCTTCGGGCTTTCCCAAAGGGTCATCGGCTTCTGTTCCGTCGAAAATGGTTACGGTTGTGCCTATGGGGCAGTTATCATAAATCCACTTTGCGTCTGAAACATTTAAACGTATGCAGCCCATAGAATCAGCTGTTCCGAGGCAGTTATAGTTTGCGGTGTTAAGGTCGTTTTCGTTTTGTGAAAAATAAGGCACCGAATGAAAGAGAATATGCCCGTTTATTCTTGTGCAGTACTGACCGTATTCATTGCCGAAAAGGGCGTGCCATCGAAGCTTTTGGCTTGTGGAATAGGTGCCTGTGGGGGTTGGGCTTTCGGCTTTGCCCACAGAGCAGACCATAGCTTTGACGGCGTTTCCGCTGCTGTCATAGGCGGTTACGCAGTTGGTAACCCTGTTGACCTTAAGGGTATATTCGCCCTCGGCAAAGACACATATTAAATTTATATTTATAAAAAGTATTGCTGTAAGCAGCCCTAGTATGATTTTTTTCATAATTCCCCTGAACCTCCGTTTTTGTTACAATTATTATAACACAACTACTGCCTGTCTGCAATTAAAAAGTATGAAAAACACCGATTAACATAGGTCAATCGGTGTTTTTTCGGCAGTTATATTTGTTCCCTTGTTTGGTGTTTCTTTTTATAAACTCTCTGTTTATTGTGTTAAGAACAAGCTTTTTGTTTTTGCTGTACAGTGGGGCAATAAGATCTTGCCCTCTGCCGTCTCCCGTTATTCTGTGAACCACAACGTTTTCGGGAAGAGCTTCCACGCAGGAAACCACCAAATCGGCATATTCCTCCAAAGTGGGCAGAGGAAAGGGCTTTTCCTCATAAATTTTACCCAAGGCTGTGTTTTTCAAAACGTGAAGGAGCTGAAGCTTTATTCCTTTAACGCCGCATTCAACTGCAAATCGGACGGATGCAAGCATATCCGCTTTTGTTTCTCCCGGCAAGCCCAAAATTATATGGACAATGACATCAATTCCATCAAGATTTTTTACCGCTGATTTGAAGCAGCTGTTGTCAAAACAGCGGTTTATGAATTTCCCTGTTTTTTCATTTGAGGTTTGAAGCCCAAGCTCAACGCAGGTGTAAAGCTTTTCATTTAATTCCTTTATTAAATCTATTTTGCCGCTTTCGAGACAGTCCGGTCTTGTGGCGATTGACAGAGCCTTTACGTTAGGCAGAGAAGCCGCTTCATAAAAGCTTGCCCTCAGAAAAGGAGTAGGGGCATAGGTGTTCGTGAAAGCCTGAAAATAAGGCATATATGCACCGCTTTTCCACTTTTTATCCATTACCGCCTTTATTTGATAAAACTGCTCTGTTACGGAAAGTGACGGGCTTCCGGCAAAGTCCCCTGAGCCGTTGGCAGAGCAGAATATACAGCCGCCGCTGCCCTTCGTTCCGTCTCTGTTGGGGCAGGTCAGCCCCAAATTTAGGGGTATTTTTATAATTCTCTCTCCGAATTTTTGCCTGTAAAATTCTCCTGCGGAGAGGTAAGACTTTTCGTTCATAGCTTGTCTCCTTCGTATAAAAAAGGGCACCCTTCGATGCCCTTATGTTACTATGCAATTTGCTCAAGCATATAGCTGTCAGCTTCTTCTTCCGAAAGGTTATATTTTTTCATTATCCTCTGCTTAATTTCGGCTTCCGCCATATTAATGTCTCTGTAACCGTCAATCAATGTTAAAACAGCAATTTCTTCCATTATCTTGCTCATTTGCTGAATACCTCCTTCCGTTTCTTTAAAGTGACGAACCCGTTTTGCTAAGGTATCAAAATACATATCATCGGCTGAAGTGCATTTGAAGTCGTGCATAAGCTTCCCGAGACGTGTTTCCTTGTTATTATAGTCACCGTTTATAAATATTATATGTCTGTTGTCGCCTAATACCTTATCGGTGTAAATATCTGTCATAACATAATCGTGAAGCGGCAGTCCGTCGCCTATGACATCTGTTTCGGTTATAAAAATTACAAATGTAGGAACAAGCTTTTCATATTTTTCGCTTTTCTTTAAGAGTGTTGTGTCTAACATACTGCTGTAATATCTGGCACGCAGGGGCAAATTACCCTCATCCTGACGCTGAACCTCAATATCATAAATATTGTTTTCGCTGTCCTCTGCCGATATATCAAGCCTTACGGAATGACCCTCAAGTCCCTTTATTTCCCGCTGACAGGTTACTTTTGACACCTTCATATCATTTCGGTCAAAGATAATATTTAAAAGCAGTTCCGTTCCTTCAATATTATTTTCAAAGACAACTCTTAAGAACTCGTCATCTATTATCCTGAAGTTCTGCAGTCTTCGTAAATCTGATTTATGAAAATTTTCCGAACTGTACACATTTACCACCGCATTTCATTATTATGTCAAGTTTGGTTTTTAGGTTTGAAAATCTCATTTCTTCTATTTATAGAATACCATATAACCGCAAAATTTTCAAGAGCCTATTATTA
>JAJBVU010000254.1 GCA_020859645.1 Eubacterium sp.
TTTAAGAAAAACAAAATAATTTTAAAAGGTATGCCCGGCTGCGGAAAATGCACCGTAGGCGTTGTTTTGGCTAAACGTCTCGGCTATAACTTTTTAGACAGCGACCTTTTAATTCAAGCCCAAACCGGAAAGCTTCTTCACGAAATAATAGAGGAAAAGGGCATAGAGGGCTTTCTTGACATAGAAAACAGGGTTAATTCGGAAATTAACGTAAACCGAACAGTCATCGCCACAGGGGGCAGTACGGTTTACGGCTCGGAAGCTATGGAACACCTTTCAAAAACAGGCACAGTCATATTTTTAAGCCTGAGCCTTTCGTCTCTGAGCCGCCGTTTAGGCGACCTTAACAAACGGGGCGTAACCATAAAAAAGGGGCAGACCCTAAAAGACCTTTATCTTGAACGGCTTCCTCTTTACGAAAAATACGCCGATCTCACAATCGACTGCAGCCGAAAATCCGTCAGGCTTATAACCGAGGAAATAATGAAAAATATTTCTTGACAGAATTTATGCCCTTGTACTATAATAATGAAAAAAGAAGAAACAATAACAGAGAAAAATAAAGGTTTAAGGCTTCCTCTGAGACAGCCTTATTTCCGCAAAAGAGAAAGGGCGGTCGGTGCAAGCCCCCTGCGGAAAGCCTTTTGCCCGTCTCTATCAGTTCCGATTAATCTTCGGCGGCTTGCTTCCGTTAAAGGGCTTTTGAGTTAAATTTAGGGTGGTACCGTCGGTCTTTGACCCCTTTTGGGGCTCAAGGACTTTTTTATTTTACTATAAAAGTGTTGTCGATAGACGGCCATCTGTGCAAGCTTGCTTGCACAGATGGCTGTATATCAGACAACCTAACCCGTATGAGCAACGTAGGGTGATAACCCGGAGTGCGAATACAGGGTCGATTGTGGGAGTGCGAAGCACGCAGCAATCGACTTTTATAGTAGGTGGTATCTGCAAAGCAGAAATGAAAGTTTAAGGAGGATTTAAAATTGGCAGCAAACAGCGAAAAAATGGTAAACGCAATAACCTCAATGGATGAGGATTTTGCCAAATGGTATACCGATATTGTTAAAAAAGCGGATCTCTGCGACTATTCTTCAGTAAGAGGCTGTATGATTATACGCCCCTACGGCTATGCAATTTGGGAGCTTATTCAGGCAGACCTTGACAGACGCTTTAAGGAAACAGGTCATGAAAATGTATATATGCCTATGTTCATTCCCGAAAGCCTTCTTCAGAAGGAAAAGGATCACGTTGAGGGCTTTGCTCCCGAGGTTGCATGGGTAACACACGGCGGTTCTGAGCAGCTTCAGGAAAGGCTCTGCGTCCGCCCCACTTCCGAAACACTTTTCTGCGACCATTACAAAAACATAATTCAGTCTTACAGAGACCTTCCCAAGCTTTACAATCAGTGGTGCTCCGTATGCAGATGGGAGAAAACAACAAGACCTTTCCTGAGAACAACAGAATTCCTTTGGCAGGAGGGTCACACTGCCCACGCAACAGCTGAGGAAGCCGAAGCCGAAACAGTCAGAATGTTAAACGTATATGCCGACTGCTTAAAAGAATTTTTGGCTATCCCCGTAATCAAGGGCAGAAAAACCGAGAAGGAAAAATTCGCCGGAGCAAAGGCAACCTACACTATGGAAAGCCTTATGCACGACGGAAAAGCCCTTCAGGCAGGCACAAGCCACAACTTCGGCGACGGCTTCGCCAAAGCCTTCGGCATTCAGTATACCGATAAGGACAACAAGCTTCAGTATGTTCATCAGACCTCGTGGGGCGTTACCACACGTCTCATAGGTGCACTTATAATGGTTCATTCCGACAACAACGGTCTTGTTCTGCCGCCTAAGGCAGCTCCCGTTCAGGTTATGATTATCCCCGTAAATCAGAGAAAAGAGGGAGTTTTGGAGAAAGCCGAAGAACTGAGAGCAAGACTTTCAAAAATCTGCAGAGTTAAAACAGACGCTTCCGACAAGAGCCCGGGATGGAAATATGCCGAACAGGAAATGAAGGGTATTCCTCTTCGTCTTGAAATCGGTCCCCGTGACATCGAGAAAAATCAGTGTGTAATCGTTACCCGTCTGGGCAGAGAAAAGTCCTTCGTTTCTCTTGACGACCTTGAAACAGTCATTCCTCAAATGCTTGAAAAAATGCAGAATGACCTTTACGAAAAGGCTCTTGCCCACAGAAATTCTCACATTTTCGAAGCTAAAAATATGGAGGAATTCGAAACTCAGCTTAAGGAAAACCCCGGCTTCATAAACGCTATGTGGTGCGGCGATGAAGCCTGCGAAAACGCAATCAAAGAAAAAACCGGTGCAACCTCAAGATGTATGCCCTTTGAGCAGAAGCACATCTCCGACAAGTGCGTCTGCTGCGGAAAGCCGGCTAAAACTATGGTTACATGGGGCAAGGCTTATTAATTCATAATTATAATTTATTTAGCATTATAAAAGAGGGTTCACATCAATCCCTCTTTTTTTGCAAAAAATTCTTTATTTATGAAAAATATTTAAAATCCCAAGCGTCCGGTGCAGCAGATCGGGACTGTTTTAATGACGTAGAAGAATGGCAGAAGGATGGCATTTTATGAATGCAAAGTCCTTTCATATATCTGTACAAAGTGCAGGTCAAAAAAAATCAATAAAGTATGTCAGGATTCTTCGGCAAGCTATTATAATGAATGTGCAATTACGGCAGTTTGCGGCGGTCACGGCGGAAATGATTATATGCGCAGTCAATTTGGCTCAGACTTTATAGCTCAGATTGCTTTGAAAAATGTAAAAAGCTTTGTTAAAAATATAGATCCCGCTGTAATAAAGCATAATAAAGAAGAACCCTTAAAGCGGCTTGAAGCGAGCATAATAAACGTTTGGAATAATACAGCGTATTCCCATTTTAGAAATAATTAATGTTTCAAATATTTTGTAAGCCAAAAGAGACTGCCGGAGTGAAGGGCAGTCTTTTTCGGTTCCTTTTATCGGAGTTGTTTTATTGGGGTTCCTTAATAAGGTGTTTAAATGTTACTGTAAAGGTTGTGCCCTCGCCCTCGCTGCTTTCGGCGGTGATTTTAGCGTCTGTCAGAGTCGCCAGCCTTTCGGCTATTGAAAGCCCCAAGCCGAAGCTGTTGTTTTCGCTTCTGGCTTTATCCGCACGATAGAACCTTTCGAAAATATGGGGCATATCATCGGGAGAAATTAAGGTTGTTTTATTGTTTACCTTAAAAACAGCCTTATCCTTCGAAGATATAAGAGAAATTTTTATTATTCCCCCTTCCGGCTCATATTTAAGGGCATTGTCAATAAGTGCGGCAAAAATTCTTTCCGCATATTCCTCATTTGCTTTAGCGCATACGTTGTCTTGTATATCACTTGAAAAGTCTATGCTTTTTTCATATGCAAGAGACTCTGACACGAGAGCCAACTTTTCCGCCGCAAGTGAAAGGTTTACAGTCTTAAGCTCCGGTTTTTCTTCTTTATAGTCTATTTCAGAAAGTGTCAGCATCTGCTTAATAAGAGCCTGCATACGCAGTGCGGCGGTTTCCGTTGAAGAAATCCATTTTTCGGTTTCAGCCGGACTCAGATCCTTTTGTGATTTTAAAATGCTCGTGTTTGCCAAAATTACGGAAAGGGGTGTTTTTAGGTCGTGAGACAGACCGGAGGTAAAATCTCTTTCCCATTTCATAGCCCTTTCAAAGGGTCTTACTGCCAGCAGAGATGCACAGCGGCAAATAACATAAAATATAAGCATTATAACTATGTATAAAAAAAGCAAATTGAGAAACAGGCGTGTTAAGCCGGAGCTTATATATTTTGTACTGGCTATGGCTATTTGGCTTTCATTGTTTATCTGTTTAAGATAATAATATACCCTCGGGTGGGAAAGCTTTCCGAAGCCCGATTCAAGGTCCGAAATCTGAAGTCCTATTTCAAGAAAATCCTCCTCCGAATATGTGGGGGTTCTTGACAAAACTGCTACGTGTTCCGTATCGGCATTATAGAAAAACACATTTATGGCGTTGTCGTCTGTGTTTGACTCGTTTTCAGCTTCAAAGGTTGAAACAACGGTTTGACTTTGAGAACTCTGTTTTTTAGGGGAAGCATCGCTTTGCAAAGTGTCTGACGGCTGCTTCTTCGGAGCTTTATCGCTTTGTGAATCATCGGATGAAGGCTTTTTAGGAGCTTTATCGCCTTGTGAACTGTCGGAAGACTTTTTCGGCGAGTTATCACTTTGTGAAGCGTCGGAAGGCTTTTCCGGAGCTTTATCACTTTGTGAATTGTTGTCGGAAGAGGATTTTCTTCCTGCAGGCTTTAAAACCTGAACCATAGCATTTTCCAAATCCGCAAGCTTTGTGTTATAGGAATATGCAAAGAAGCCCGAAAGGACTATCAAAATTAAAAGCCCTATAGGCACCATATTGCAAATTATAAATTTTCTGCGAAACTTTTTTATCATCAGCTTTCTTCCAATCTGTAGCCTAAGCTTTGAATATTTCTTATTTTAACGCTTGAATTTAAGTATTTAAGCTTTTTTCTTATAAATGAAATATAAGCCTCAACATTATTCTCGGTAGTGGAGGAGTCTGCGCCCCAAACGTTTATAATAATATTTTCCTTAGATGTAATTGTTTTGGGGTTTAAAAACAGGTGCTTTATAACCGCAAATTCCTTTTTTGTCAGCTGAACGCTGTTGTCGCCCTTGCAAATTGCCGCATTGGTCAAATTTAAGCTAACATCTCCGAATTTAATTTCGTCTAAAATAATGCGGTCCTTACGTCTCGTAAGTGCGTTTGCCCTTGCGGAAAGCTCTTCGGCGTTAAAGGGCTTTGTCATATAATCGTCTGCGCCTATGTTTAAACCGCTGACCTTGTCTTTAATAGTGTTTTTAGCCGTTAAAATAAGAACAGGGGTGCTTACGCCCTTTTTTCTTATTTGGCTTATAACCTCCATGCCGTCAAGCTTAGGCATCATAAGGTCAAGTATAATTAAATCATATTGGGAATTCAGCGCATAATAGACGGCGGCTTCTCCGTCAAAAACCGCATCTGTAAAAAAACCGTCATTCTGCATAATCTTGCATATTGCGGCTGAGAGCAGGTTGTCATCCTCGGCAATTAAAACCTTCATATTGTCATCTCCTTTTTTCATTTTTCTTTTTTAATATATCACACTGCACTTAAAACATTCTGAAGTGTATTATAAAATCTCTTCCTTTTTATAATTATTATAAGTTAATGTGTTTTGCTTGTCAATTATCGAGCTTTGGAAAGAATTGAATTACCACAGAAATTATTAT
>JAJBVU010000298.1 GCA_020859645.1 Eubacterium sp.
TTTTGCTTTTTTACGTATAAATACGCAAAAAGCAAAAAAATATGGCACGGCTGAACTGTTGCGTAAAAATGTAGTTGAAATTATATGGGAAAAGTGATAAAATAAAGGGAGTGACATTTTATTTTAAATTATTCAGGAGGAATTATTTATGTCAGGACATTCCAAATTTGCGAATATTAAGCATAAAAAAGAGAAAAATGATGCTGCAAAGGGTAAAATTTTTACTGTAATAGGCAAGGAGCTTGCGGTAGCGGTTAAAGCAGGGGGAGCGAACCCCGACTCAAACTCAAAGCTGAGAGACGTTATTGCAAAAGCCAAGGCTAACAATATGCCCAACGATACAATCGAAAGAAGCATCAAAAAGGCAGCCGGAAACTTAGGGGACGTAAACTACGAGTCAATAAGATATGAGGGTTACGGTCCCAGAGGAGTAGCGGTTATAGTCGACGTTTTGACCGACAACAAAAACCGTTCCGCAGCCAATGTCAGAGCTGCATTCACAAAGGGCGGCGGAAACATGGGCACAACAGGCTGCGTTTCCTTTATGTTCGATGAAAAGGGTCAGATTTTGGTCGAAAAGGACGAGGATATTGACGAAGAAGAGCTTATGATGCAGGCTTTGGAGGCAGGAGCCGAGGACTTTGACGCCGAGGGCGAAATGTATGAAATAATCACCGATCCCGATGATTTTTCGGCTGTAAGAGAGGCTTTGGAGCAGGCAGGCATTGAAATGGCTGAGGCTGAAATCACAATGATACCTCAGACATATACGGCTCTGACCGAAGAGGAAGATATTAAAAAGATGAACAAGCTTTTGGATATGCTCGATGATGACGATGACGTTAAAAACGTTTATCACAATCTTGATGATTAAAATTAATTGAGTAATCCTTTTGAAAGGAAATTTTATGGCGGATAAAATTATTTTGGCAGTATTTTTTATTTTGGGGTTTTGCGCCTTAGCAGGATTTTTTGTTAAGCTGAAGGGCTTTTTAAAGCTTCAGGGCTATAAGGGCAGAGCGAAGGCTGAAATTGTAGGCATAAAGGAAGAGCTTGTAAAGGTGGGAAAGGACGAAACGGAAACCTATTATACCCCTGTTGTTCAGTACAGGGCGGAAAATATGCTTTACCGCAAGACCTTTTCAGGAGCAGGCTCCTCTGTTAAGCCTCAAAAGGGAGATGTTATTCCCATAAGATATAATGTGTCGGATCCGACGGTTTTTGCCAAGGAGAACCTGAGAGATGAATTTGTTCAGACCTTCGGGCTTCTTGTTGTGGCAGCGGGCATATTCTATTTTATTTACAGCGTGTTTTCGAGGTAATGGGTTATGGGCTTTTTAAATAGATTTATTAAATCGGTTTATAAGTTTGATGAATACGGAGAGCTTGTTAAGCTTTCTCTCAGGTCAAGCCTGTTTTATTATTTTGTTGTTTCGGTTATTACCGTTGCGGCTGCGTGCTTTGCCGTTTCCCCTGTTTTAACTCAGATTTTCGATTCGGTTGAAGAAAATATTCCGGAGTTTAAAATAGAAGGGGGAGAGCTTGTTACAGATGAGCCTTATTATTATATGAATAACGGAATTGCGGCGGTAATGGATCCCGAATGTGAGGACGTATATGAGCTTGCGGAGGAATATTCGGCAGTAAACGGCTTTTTTGTGGGGAAAAACACTGTTTTGGTAAGAAACGCTTTTTTGGGCGGCGACAGTGTGGAACAGCTTTCGGATTTTGAGGGCTTCAACTCCGAAGATGCCGAAGCACTTATAGGGCTTGTAAGAAAACTGACTTACTTTATTCTTGCGGGAACATTTATATTTTTGAAGATTTTGCTTTTGATTTTTGTTTGGTGCATTGCTAAGCTTATGTCAAACATTTTCAGAGGCGGTCTTAATATGAAGGAGTCGCTTAAACTGGGGATTTATGCCTGTACTCTGCCGGTTATATTGAAAACAGTGTTTTACTTTACCTCAATTTCTCTGCCTAACCTGATTTTTTATGCCCTTATAATTGTTTATTGCTATTTCGGCATTAAAAGCAGCAAGGCAATGAGGATTGAAGCATGAAATGGATTTTAAGGGGCAAAAGGGGAAACGCCGAAAAAATGGCGGCGGACTTGGGTTTGTCGGAAATTACGGCGCAGGTGCTTTTAAACAGGGGGATATATTCCGCCAAAGGTGTAAGAGATTTTTTCGACCCACGGCTTGAAGCCTTTGGGGATATTTCATCTTTGCCTGAGGTGGAAAAGGGCTTTGAAATTATTAAGGAAAGCATTAGAAAAGGCGAAAAAATAACGGTTTACGGCGATTATGACGCAGACGGGGTTATGAGCAGCACCATACTTATAAAGGGCTTAAGGGGTTTAGGAGCTGAAACGGAGTGTTATATTCCTCACAGGCTTTATGAGGGCTATGGACTTAATATGGGGGCTGTTAAGAAAATTGCCGATGGGGGAACAGGGCTTATTATCTGCTGTGACAACGGCATAGCCGCCATTGAGGAATGCGGCTATATAAAGGCTTTGGGAATGAAGCTTGTGGTTTTAGACCACCATTCACCTTATACCGATAAAAACGGCAGCGAAATTTTGCCTAAGGCTGACGCCCTTATAGACTTAAAGCTTAAGGACTGCCCTTATCCCTTTAAGGAGCTTTGCGCCGGAGGGCTTTGCTACCGCTTTATAAACGGTCTTTATTCGAGTATAGGCAGAAAAATTGACAAGGAAGCGGAGTTGTTTATATTTGCTTCCATAGCCACAATCTGCGATATGGTGGAGCTTCAGGGGGAAAACAGGGTTTTTGCCCATTTGGGGCTTAGGCTTATGAACTCCCGAAAAAACACAAATTTGGGCTTAAGAGAGGTTATTTCGGCTTTGAGCCTTTCGAGGAAGGAAATTGACGACAGAAGCGTGGGCTTCGGCATAGGTCCCTTTATAAATTCAGCGGGACGTATGGGCAAAGCCGCAGACTATATTGACATTTTTCTGTCCGATGACAGAGAAAGGGTCACGGAGCTTGTGGAAGAGCTTAAGGGCTTAAACGAGCAGAGAAAGCTTTTGACCGACGAAGCCTATTTAAAGGCTGCCGAAAGGCTTAAAGACAATAACGAGGATAAGGTTATTGTGGAATATTTGCCTGACATTCACGAAAGTTTGGCAGGGCTTGCGGCAGGTAAGCTTAAGGAAAGGTTTTCAAGACCTGTTATAGTCCTTTCCAAAGGTGAAAGCTGCGTTAAGGGTTCGGGCAGATCTGTTGAAGGCTATAATATGTTTTCGGCAGTGAACGGCTGCCGTGATCTGCTTTTGAGGTTCGGCGGACATTCTCAGGCTGTGGGCTTAAGCCTTGACGAAGAAAACATATCCGAGCTTAAAAGGCGGCTTAACGAGGGCTGTTCATTAAGCCTTGAGGATATGGAAAGAAAAATTTATATTGACAGAGAAACAGACTTTAACGAAATAAGCTTGGAGCTTTCAAGAGAGCTGAAGGCTCTAAAGCCTTTCGGAGTGGGAAACCCTTCCCCTGTTTTTGCCGCAAAGGGAGTTTTTGTTAAAAGACTTAGATTTGTAGGCAAGCAAAGAAGGGTTGTGCAGTTTGTTTTTTATCATAATGAGACGGAATTAAAAGGGGTAGGCTTCGGTATTTTTGATAAGCTGAAGGACTTTATAATAAGCCGTTACAGCGAAAATGTATGGGACGAACTTTATAACGGACAGGGTGTTGTGCAGTTTTTTGCGGATATTTTGTTCGGCATAGAGGAAAATTTTTTTAACGGAAGAAGCAGTGTTCAGTTGGTGCTTGAGGATTTCAGGGCTTTTGAGGAAGGCTGACAGAATTTCGGGCATATTGACTTTTTACGAAAGAGAGTGAATTATATGGGTATTATTTTGGACAGTATAAGAACTATTCCCGACTTCCCGGCTAAGGGGGTTATGTTTAGGGATATTACCACACTTTTGAAGGATCCTATTGCTATGACAGCCACAATCGACGAGATTGCCGACAGCCTTGTGGGACTTGATTTTAACCTTGTGGCAGGGCCTGAGTCAAGAGGATTTATTTTCGGTATGCCTATTGCCTATAATATGAAAAAGGGATTTATTCCCGTAAGAAAAAAGGGCAAGCTGCCTGCTGAGGTAGTCAGCAAGGAATATAACCTTGAATACGGCACTGAGGTAATTGAAATACATAAGGACGCAATTAACCCCGGGGATAAGGTGGTTATTGTGGACGACCTTTTGGCAACAGGGGGAACCGCAAAGGCTATCTGTGAGCTTGTGGAAGAAATGGGCGGAGAGATTGTTGCTCTGCGCTTTGCCATTGAGCTGCCCGATTTGGGAGGAAGAAAGCTGCTTCAGGGCTATGACGTGCAGACCGTTGTTGCCTTTGAGGGCGAATGATAATACTTAATAAATGTGCTATGCTTTAAGAGACGGTTTAACTGTCTCTTTTTTGTTATAAAAAATATTGATTCGAAATATAAATATAAAAAGAGCTTAAGGAACGATTTTTTTATGGAGGAAAACAAAACTGCGGAAACAGCGGATTTAAGCCTTGAAAGGCTGGCAGGGCTTGCGAAAATAATAAACGGCTTTAAGGCAGCTGAGAAAAGCCGAGAGAATATTCAAAGAGAGACTGTATCGACAGTGTTGGACTTTGACAAAGAGCTTGATACACCTGCCATAAAAACAATAAAGGCGGCGATACCCTACATAGACAGAAGATACAGGCGTGAGCTGGGGGTTATGGTGAAGCTGATTGAAATAGACAGGCTTTTAAACGGTTTTAGGGAAACAGGGGCAATGAGCCTTGAAAAAAGCGGCGGCAATATGGAAATGCTTCGGGCAATAGTTCCCAATCTGCCCAAGGAAAACAGGCAAATGGGTGAGACACTTGTTAAGCTTTTGGAAATTAAAAGCATTTGGGATATAAGAGAGGAGGGGAAAGGCTTATGAATAATGTTGATGAAATTTTGGAAAGCGAAGCCTTTAAGGGCTTAGGGAAAGAACGGCTTACGGCACTTAAAAGCTTTTTAGCAGTTAAAAATCCGTCGGCTCAGGAAGTTTTTGCCTTTATGACTGAAATAAACAAGGGCAAGGCCTTAACACTTGAGCAGCAGAGAGCACTGCTTTCCGCTTTTTCAGAAAGGTTATCGGAGAGGGAAAAAAGGCAGATTGACAATATTTTGGAGGTTATTAAGGCTTTTTCCTAAAATTATTTCTTTTATATGTATTTTTTTAACATTTTTTTCATACTTTATT
>JAJBVU010000266.1 GCA_020859645.1 Eubacterium sp.
CTACAATATAACCCGGCTTGTCGTGTTTTCTTTAAAACAGTAAAATCAATGCAGCCGCATTTACATTTATAATTTTTATATACCATATTACCTCATCCTATATGTTGTTTCAACTAGGAGTGTACCACCCTTTATTCTTTTTGGTAAAAGCTTACCCGGTACGCATAGCCCAATTTTAAAGTCTTCCATAGTGCGCTTTGTGGATAGAAACTCACGCTCTTGTGGCGTGTAAGAATCGTTTTCGTCATATTCATACCCATCCATGCTAAGTTGAAACAAATCTTTGCATTTTTGCGGCATTCCTGCGCACTTAATGTTGTTGTACGGGTTGTCTATTACCTTTAAATCTTCTGCTACAACGTGTTCAATGTAAGTTTTCTGTCTTACGAAGATTGCCATATCCCATGAACTTTCAAGTTTCCAACAACAAAAGTTCTTGTCATGTACTGGAACCCCTACAATGTCTAAAGGTTGCAAGTCGCAATGGATACTATCTGTGTCTGCATATATGAAGCCGGGTTTGTCTTTTCCATGGTAGTTCTTTTGTGCCGCTCTTATAGTAAAGTTTCTGGCGTAACTCGTGATAGCTGAACCAATAGGAATGTAACCCGCCTTTTTGTTATATTCTTCTACTTGAAAGTAGGTAAGTGCTTCTTCCTCATTTAGTTCTGCTACCTTGAAAGAACTGTTCCTTGAAGATGCCATTTTACCGTACAAGTTATTTAGAAACAGTTTAGCAAGTTCTCGCATAGCACCTTTGCTTTCCAGTTTTAACTTCTTGTATTTCTCTATATAGCAGTCAAATAATCCAATTTCACTTGCAAAGTAGCACCCGTCCAGTATTTCAAAGTTGAATACATTGTAGTGTTCTCTGAATAGTATATAGTCGGTGCAAGTAAGCGTCAGAATTAATGTTCCCTCTTTATACCTGTCTTCGTCTGGGTCATAGTAATCGCTTGTTTCAAGCATTTCAGTAGCGTTATAACTGTAACTGTTCTTAATCTGTATGAATGGAAGATAGTTGTCTTTTATTTGAAACCTTGTCTTTATCCGTACAAAATAGTAGTACCTGTCATTGTTAAAAACATCTTCTGGAATGAAATTACCATGCCAGAATTTTGGTTCACCTACTGGGTACCTGTTACCGCTTTCACTACTCATCATTGAGGGGTATAAGGAATTAACATCCGCTGTTGTACCATTCCTATATATTTTGTTTTCCTTGCCTTTTACTAGATAGCACCACCCACCCTTGTATGACTGTCTAATATAATCTCCTGCTGTTGGATATGTGTATAAATCAGAATCTATATCCATAGCGTACACATCTGGAAAAAATATTTTGTAGTCTTCTTTTCCATAAAAATGCTTGAACTCTGACATACAGCATGAACCAATTTTAAGCTTGTTATGCCCCTCATCAAACATAAACTCTAGTGCTTCTTTAACAACTAACACATCGTTAGCAATATACTTTTGCTCTTCCTCTGTGATAGGGCAACCTGCATAGCGGAAACCTTTGTATTCCATGTCAAGTTTCTTGTGTTTCGTTTTGAATGATTCTCCGATTCTCTTTACACTAAAAGGTAAGAGTTTTAATGAATCCCTAAGTTCAATATACTTTCTACCTGTCCTTATCTTAATGGTGTACCACATTCCCATGTCAGATATAACATATTTGAAAGAATTGTTTGGCATGTCTTTATCGTCTAACCATTCTGTCGTGTCCTTTCTATCATCTGTCTGAGAATAAGCTTGCGCATATTTCAAATCATGTATTAAATAGTACAACCAAAAACTACCGTCAAATTTAAGGTTATGGTAGTAAGCTACTACATTTGTTTTCTGTTCCTTAAAGTAATCGAACGTTTCACCAATTGAGTGGAATATATGCACATCCTCTGTATACAATTCAACACAAGCTGACGCCCATACTTCGGTATCTTTCTGTCCGTCATAGACAGTAGTTTCAAAGTCACACATAAAGGTCTTTGTGTTCCTTTGTCGTGGCATTTAATATTCTTCCCAATCTTCGTATAACTCTGCTACTCCACTTATAGCACGATTGTCTGAGTCTGAAAGTACGGTTCCTCTGATTGCTTCGACCATAGCTTTTATAGTTCCTGCTAAACCATTTTGAGAATCTTTGTAATACACCTTTTTCTCTAGGTCTTTACGTGATTCTTCAGGATAGTCTGCTAAAGCTTTGCCTACTGCTTCTGCACCGTAGTTTGCTATCTCTTCTGCTAAAATGCTTTGCAAAAGTAATTGCGCTTCGCCCTCGAAAGAATCAATCATCTGCTGTATTCTGTAGAGTGCTGTACGTCCTTCATCATCGAATGCTACACCACCAACTAAAGGCCGGTCAAGAGGTTCGGGTGTTTCTGGATTCTGCTTTTGCCGTTCTTCCGCTTGCTTCTGTGCTTCTGCAAGGGCTTCCTGCTTTTTCTTCCTGCCGTAATTCTCATAACCAGATTCCTGTGCTAGTTTGTCTAACGTGTCTTTTACCTTTAGTTCGTCTGGTGTATACCATTCTTCGTCCGAGGAAATGAAGTCCGGTTGTTTCCACTCTGTTGTTTCTGGTACTGTTGGAGTTGTAACAGGTGAGGGAGAGTTTACCTTGTTATAATACTCGTTCCGCTCTTGTACGGAATTGAACCCCTCGTCCAGTGCGTCACGCCTGTTCTGATAACCTTTCCGTCCTGCCTGTTTACGCTCTAACTCTCTTCCCTTATAACCGCTTATCTTTTCAACTTTTAACTTACCACTAGCGTCTCTCTTTGTGATTGTATATGCTGCCTTTTTATAGAGAGTTTGTGGATTTAATTTCTGCAAGCGGTTGATTGAAGCTTGTGTAACCTTTTTGGGAATATGTGGGAGTACATCGTCTGGAAACGAATAGCCACGCTTCTTTGCTCTGCGTAGAAATGACTGTACCCTTTTACGCTCTTTCATATATTGCGCTTTTAAGGGTGAAACCTTTTTAGCTTTCACTGCTTTTTTCTTTGCCATATTATACCTCATTTCAACTAAAAACTCCTAGTGGCTGTACGTACCACTAGGAGTGATGCCATGTATAAGATTTAACTCTATGCCTTGCCACGCTATGAGTTAAATTCCTTGTGCAATTGTATTGGAAAAAAACACTTTAAACGCTTTGCTTACACTTCTGAGTTAGATTATTGCACACGCTAGGAATTGCTTACCAGCGTAGTTTTTGCTGTTACCACGATATACCTTAATCTGAAACTCTTCGTCACTGTCAGCCATTTCGTTCATGATATCCATGAATGAAGTCCAGAAAGATTCTGAGCCTGTAACGTACTTCATTCCTGTGTCAGCATCCTGCACGATATAGTTGAGGTATTCCTTGTTATCAGATTTCTCATTGTGAATCTCAACGATTGCCCACAAACCCGGATTGATGATGATTGAACCGTTTGTGGTAGTCTCTTCGTCAAGCTTCAAGCAATCAGAGGTGTCTTTCATGATAACCTGTTCTTTCTTTGTAAGTTCTTTTGATGCTTCTTTGATTCTTGCTGAGTATCCTGTCATTTTTGTTTCTCCTTTTCTTTTAGTTTTTTTTTGATTTTCCTTAATTCATTTTGCTCATATGATAATCACTTGCAAAGTGGGTGCAAGTGAATCATCCCACTTTCGGCGTTGCCTTCATTCCTCTGCTTCCGAAGCCTTTGTACCTCTAGGTGGTAAAACTTCTGCATTGTCGATGAATTTCTGTTCGCCCATACCGTACAGAGTTTCAATTGTCTCTGTGTCAACAATATGCACTGCCTTAACAGTATCACTGTTAACCACAGCCTGTACCTCTTTGAGAAGTTTCTTTTCGTCTGCGTAGGTGCGCGGAAGAATCACTTCCTTATTGAACGGTTCTGCGCTCTCTACGTCAAGGCAAAGAACGTTGACTTTTGTGGTGAGAATTGTTCTCGTTACCATTGGTTTTCTAGCCATTTTGTGTTACCTCCTGTTTTCATATTTTGGTTTAAGTTTGTCGGTCTTTATAACCGATTCCCTGTTGTGGGAGTTGAACCAACATTGCAAATAGGGGACAATCTAAATGCAAGAATTACCGTTCACAGGGATGAGGTGGCGGCTAACCTTTTATGGCTTACCGCCTATGGCAAGCGGTCGAAGATGGCAAGTCTTGACCTGCTTCTACTATATCACCTTGGGGCGAATTTGTCAATTAAGAAATTAACTTTTTCAATTTTTAGAGGATGAATGCCAAACCTGTTATTGCTAGGAACATGCACCCTACTGCTAAGAAGTCAACCAAAAATTCCTTTGCGGTTTTGCTTATTTTTGGCAGTCTTCTGAGTGCTTTCATTGGCCGGCTATGATAGATTGGCAAGCGGTAGACTCTGACACGTCGCTCTAACAGGAATGCTCTGAGAAATTGGTAGCATTCGTACTCACTTCCCTCATATTTTGTGCGCCACTTGTGGCCGTTATAGTTCCACACTATAGCGTAGTGATTCTCGAATAAATCTATGCACTCAATGCGGTATTTGTTAGCGTACAGCTTGTTTATCTGGTTCATCTTGTGTTTGATAAGTCTTGCGAGCATTATTCTACCCCCTCAAACGTTGCTAATGTTGACACCATGCTAAATAATATGGTATCAATTTCTCATAAACTTCACTATGAAATAATTCAACACACATTTCAAGCTTTCCTAATGTAGAACATATTGCCAATGGTTTATAATATTTTCTTCATTCTGGTAATAATCAGTTACATCCTTTGTGTAATAGGATAAAGCTTGTAACTCGATTTTGCTATATTTCAGTAATTCCTCTTCCTTGATGAAATCTGTTACTTGCGGTACTGTTTTCTTAAATGCGTCTACCATGTCCTTTTCTAATTCTGTCATTGCTTTTCCTCTCTTTATTTTATTCTCACCCTTTTGGGTGGATTGCCTAGCCTTACATTGAAGCATAGGGCTGTACCCTGACTAGGCTTATAGTTATTTATTCCAATTGTCGAAGTGATTCATCCAAACACCGCGTTTGATTCCTTTTAATTCTTCTACTATTTTCTCTTCTGGTGTTAGGGTGTTGTACCATTCATTGTATCTCCTTTGCCGTTCTTTGATTGATTCCCAAATATGCTTTAAAACAGGAAAAATAACTTTGCTTACTAACAGGAATACTAAAACAAAAGGTATTCCATAAATGACTATCAATAGAATAACTTCACAAAATAGTAACATTCTCTTTACCGCCTAT
>JAJBVU010000274.1 GCA_020859645.1 Eubacterium sp.
AAATAATATTTCCCTTTTACCGTTCTTTTTTCAGAGCCTATGGCTGAGCTTTAAGAAGTTTTCGAAAAATTGTAACAGTTCAGCCAAATAATTCGCTAAACGTCTGCTTCGCATACGCCGCCGCTATGCGGCTATATTTTAGCTCATTATTTGGCGCTCCGCTCGTGTCTTGATTTCAGATTTTTTGCATATAAATATGAAAAAATCTGAAATTTAAAGACACGGCTGAACTGTTACAAAAAAATTGGTAAAATTTCAAAAAAAACTTGACTTTTGGTTTTAGGGGGGTTATAATATTTTGGTGTCTGAAATTATGACATGACAAAAGTATTAGATTTTAAAAGGAGGTGCAGGGAATGCCTACATTCAACCAGTTGGTAAGAAAGGGCAGAAGCACAAAGGTAACAAAGTCTACGGCTCCTGCTTTGCTTAAGGGTTATAACACACTTAAGAAAAGAGCCACAGACGCAACTTCTCCTCAGAAGAGAGGGGTTTGTACATCTGTTAAAACAGCTACGCCCAAAAAGCCTAACTCAGCTATGAGAAAGATCGCCAGAGTTCGTCTTTCCAACGGTATTGAGGTTACATCTTATATCCCTGGCGAAGGTCATAACCTTCAGGAGCACAGCGTTGTTCTTATCAGGGGCGGAAGAGTAAAGGATATACCCGGTGTACGTTATCACATTATCAGAGGTACACTTGATACCGCAGGTGTTGCCGACAGAAAGCAGGCCCGTTCAAAATACGGTGCTAAGCGCGGCAAGAAGAAAAAATAATTTGTGAGATTTTTAAATCTCAGCGCAGAGGGTTTAAAACCTATGCGCCTGCCTGTATCTAACTAATCTTACTTTTGTCAGTTTTATATATACAAAAGCAAGGGTCGGTAGTGCAAGGCATATGCAGAGGCTGTTTTTCAGCCTGTGAGTACCTGTGATTTAATAATGAAGATATGCTTAAAGTTAGATTTAAGCATATTCTCAAATTTTGATTAAGGAGGGAAGAATCGTGCCAAGAAAAGGACATGTTTCAAAAAGAGAAGTACTGCCCGATCCTATGTACAAAAGCAAAATTGTAACAAAGCTTATAAATTCAATTATGCTTGACGGCAAAAAGGGTGTTGCTCAGAAGATTGTTTACGGCGCATTCCAGATTGTTGAAGAAAAAACGGGAACACCCGGTCTTGAGGCTTTCGAAACGGCGCTTAACAACATTATGCCCGTTCTTGAGGTTAAAGCAAGACGTGTGGGCGGTGCAACCTATCAGGTTCCTATGGAAATCAGAGCCGACAGACGTCTTACACTGGGCTTAAGGTGGCTTACAACCTACTCAAGAAAGAGAAGCGAAAAGACTATGGATCTTCGCCTTGCCGGTGAAATTATGGACGCTATGAAAAACGAAGGCGGAGCCTGCAAGAAGAAGGACGAAACACACAAGATGGCAGAAGCAAACAAGGCTTTCAGCCATTTCAAGTGGTAATAACAAAAAACACATTTTTCAAAGGGATTATCCTTTGAGAAATCTTACTGTTAAGGAGGATTTGTTGTGGCAGATAAAAGACAGGTACCTTTGGAGCTTACACGTAACATAGGTATTATGGCACACATTGACGCCGGAAAGACAACACTTACCGAAAGAATACTTTATTATACAGGGCGTACCTATAAAATCGGCGATACCCACGAGGGTACAGCCGTTATGGACTGGATGGATCAGGAGCAGGAAAGAGGTATAACAATTACCTCAGCCGCTACAACCACAATGTGGCATATCGGCGACGGTCCCAAACACAGAATTAACATTATAGATACTCCCGGTCACGTTGACTTCACGGTAGAAGTAGAAAGATCACTGCGTGTTCTTGACGGCGCAGTAGCAGTTTTCTGCGCTAAGGGCGGGGTAGAGCCTCAGAGCGAGACGGTTTGGCGTCAGGCTGAGAAATATCACGTTCCGAGAATGGCGTTTGTAAACAAGATGGATATTATGGGTGCTGATTTTTATCGTGTTGTAGATATGATAAAAACAAGACTTAACGCCAACCCCGTTGTTGTTCAGCTTCCCATAGGCGCCGAAGATATTTTCGAAGGCGTTATAGACCTTATGGAAATGAAGGCTTATTATTATGAAGATAAGCTGGGAACAGACGTAGAAATCAAGGATATTCCCGAAGATATGGCTGAAAAGGCTCAGGACTACAGGGTAGAAATGGTTGAGGCTATTGCCGAAACAGACGAAGCCCTTATGGAAAAATATCTTGAAGAGGGAGACTTATCCATTGAAGAAATGAAGAAGGCTTTAAGAGCAGCCTGCATCGCCTGTGAAGCAGTTCCCGTATTTTGCGGTTCAGCTTATAAAAACAAGGGCGTTCAGAAGCTTTTGGACGGCGTTCTTGAATATATGCCTGCTCCTACAGATATTCCCGCTATTAAGGGTCACCGTCCCGGAGACGAAGAAGCGATTGTTGAAAAGCACGCTTCAGACGAAGAGCCTTTTGCAGCCTTGGCATTCAAGATTATGAATGACCCCTATGTAGGAAAGCTTGCTTTCTTCAGAGTTTACTCAGGCTGCCTTGAATCGGGTTCTTATGTATACAACTCCGTTAAGGGCAAAAAGGAAAGAGTAGGGCGTATTCTTCAGATGCACGCTAACTCAAGACAGGAAATCGACAAGGTTTATGCCGGAGACATCGCAGCAGCGGTTGGTCTTAAAAATACAACAACCGGCGATACACTTTGTACAGAGGAAGATGAAGTTATTCTCGAATCAATGAATTTCCCCGATCCCGTTATATCTGTTGCCATTGAGCCTAAAACAAAGGCAGGCAGAGATAAAATGGGCATCGCTCTTGCAAAGCTTGCAGAAGAGGACCCCACATTTAAGACTTATACAAATCAGGAAACAGGCGATACTATTATCGCAGGTATGGGCGAGCTTCACCTTGAAATTATCGTTGACAGACTTCTTCGTGAATTTAAAGTAGAAGCCAACGTAGGCGCACCCCAGGTTGCTTACAGAGAGGCATTCGGCAAGAATGTAGACGTCGAAAGCAAATATGCAAGACAGTCCGGCGGCAGAGGTCAGTACGGTCACGTTAAGGTTAAGTTTGAAGTTATGGAAGCCAATGCGGAATCCACCTTCGAGTTCTCAAACGAGATCGTCGGCGGTGTTGTTCCCAAGGAATATATACCCGCTGTTGAAGCAGGTATCAAAGAGGCTATGCAGTCAGGTGTTATCGGCGGCTACCCCGTTGTAGGCGTCAGAGCAAGACTTTATGACGGCTCCTTCCACGAAGTAGACTCTTCGGAAATGGCATTCCATATTGCAGGTTCTATGGCGTTTAAGGACGCTATGAGAAAGTCAAGCCCCGTACTTTTAGAGCCTGTTATGAAGGTTGACGTAACAGTACCCGAGGAATATATGGGTGATGTTATCGGCGATATGAACTCAAGACGTGGTAAAATCGAGGGTATGGAAATGGAAAACGGTTTACAGATCGTTCACGGATATGTTCCCCTTGCGGAAATGTTCGGCTATTCCACAGACCTGAGAAGCAAAACACAGGGCAGAGGCACCTATGTTATGGAGGTTCACCACTATGAGGCAGTGCCTAAGAGCATTCAGGAAAAAATTGCTTCAGGCAAAGGCTGATTGAAAAAGTCAACAGATTTTAATTATTTTTAATAATAAATACTTGCAATTTATCGGCAAATTTTATATAATAAGTTTAAGATTGTTTAAACTGTAAAATATCTTTTTAAGGAGGAAGTTTCAAAATGGCAAAAGCTAAATTTGAAAGAACCAAACCGCATGTAAACATCGGTACCATCGGTCACGTTGACCATGGTAAGACAACTCTTACAGCAGCTATTACAAAGACTCTTCACGACAGAGAAGGTCTTGGTGAATTCGTAGAATTCGATAAGATCGACAAGGCTCCCGAAGAAAGAGCAAGAGGTATAACTATCAACACAACTCACGTTGAATATGAGACAGCTAACAGACACTACGCTCACGTTGACTGCCCCGGCCATGCTGACTACGTAAAGAACATGATCACAGGTGCTGCTCAGATGGACGGCGCTATCCTTGTAGTTGCTGCAACAGACGGTCCTATGGCTCAGACAAGAGAGCATATCCTTCTTGCTCGTCAGGTAGGCGTTCCCAAGATCGTTGTATTCATGAACAAGTGTGATATGGTTGACGACGAAGAGCTTCTTGACCTTGTTGAGATGGAAATCACAGAGCTTCTTGAAGAATACGGTTTCGAAGACTGTCCTATCGTAAGAGGTTCAGCTTATCAGGCACTTCAGGATACTTCCAGCAAGTGGGCTGACGGCATCATCGAACTTATGGACGTTGTTGACGCTGAAATCCCCACACCCGAAAGAGACGCTGACAAGCCTTTCCTTATGCCCGTTGAGGACGTATTCTCAATTACAGGCCGTGGTACAGTTGCTACAGGCAGAGTTGAGAGAGGTCAGCTTAAGATTTCTGAGGAAGTTGAAATCGTTGGTATCAAAGAAGAAGCTCGTAAGGTTGTTGTTACAGGTATCGAAATGTTCCGTAAGCTCCTTGACTTTGCTCAGGCAGGCGACAACATCGGCGCACTCCTTCGTGGTGTTCAGAGAACTGAAATCGAAAGAGGACAGGTTCTTGCAAAGCCCGGTACAATCACACCTCATACACACTTCAAGGGTCAGGTTTACGTTTTGACAGCTGATGAAGGCGGACGTCATAAGCCCTTCTTCACAAACTACCGTCCTCAGTTCTATTTCAGAACAACAGACGTTACAGGCGTTATCACTCTTCCCGAGGGAACAGAAATGTGTATGCCCGGCGACAACGTAGAGATGGAAGTTGAACTTATTCAGCCTATCGCTATGGAAAAGGGTCTTCGTTTCGCTATCCGTGAAGGCGGCAGAACAGTAGGCTCAGGCGCTGTTACTGAAATTATCGAATAATTTTAGATAATTAAGCTTATTAAAGTATAAATCAAGCCGCTGTCTTAATTGAGACGGCGGCTTTTTTGTGGTTTTAATACTAAATTATTCGCTATATTATATTTAACAGCTGAGATTGATCATTGACATATTTTTGCACATATGTTAAACTTATTCCAAGAACTTATCAAAAGTTCCAATAAGGCTATTATTGTCTTTGTGACAAAGTCTTGTCGCAAAAGGGAATTAACGAGCTTTTAGACCTAAAAGGGTTATT
>JAJBVU010000035.1 GCA_020859645.1 Eubacterium sp.
TTTAATAAATCATAAATGCTTTTTGATCTTTATAGGCGCAACAAGACTTTACAGAAAAGTATTTGGCGGATAACAGCCATTTCGGAGAAAAATTATGGTTTATTTAGCTTTAAAAAAATTAATTAAGCTTTCCATGAGAGCGGCTTTCGGCTTGGCTGCTGCGGTGAGACTGGCTTTTTCGGGAAAAAGCGCACATATAAGCGAAGAAGAAGCTTTTAAAAAGCTTTGCGAAGCCTATCCCTACAAAGAAATTTCTGTCAGCGGAGAAAGCGTTGTTTCCCCCGAATATGATTTGCAGATTATAGTTCCTGCCTATAATGCCGAAAAATATATTGAAAAATGCGTTTTGGGCATTGCAGAGCAGGAAACGGGCTTTTCACTTAGGCTTGTAATAATTGATGACGGATCATCTGACAAAACCGGAGAAATTTTGAAAAGGCTGTTGAAGGATTTTAACGGGGGCAGGCTTAAAAATGCCGGAGGGCTTAAATCCTTTGAGGTTATTCACCGTCAAAACGGAGGAGCCGCTGCCGCAAGAAACGAGGGTCTTGAAAAAATTCTCGGCAGATATGTTATGTTTTGCGACGCCGACGATGTTTTGGCTCAAGGAGCTGTCGAAAGGCTTATGAAGGCGGCAATATCCTCGGGCTCCGACATAGCAGAGGGCAGTATTTCAGCGGTAGACGAAAAGGGGAAGGTCTGCGACAGGTTTATACATAAAAGGGGTGAGCTTTCGCCTATGGAGCTTTTCGGCTATCCCTTCGGAAAGGTTTTCAAAGCAGAGCTTTTGAAAAACATAAGGTTTCCGGAAGGGTACTGGTTTGAGGACTCTGTTTTCAAATACTGCGTTTATCCCTTTGCGAAAAAGTGTATAGGTTTAGATGAGATAGTCTATTCATATTTGAGAAATTACGGCGGAGTGTCAAAGCAAAGCCTTAAATCCCCCAGAGCCGTCACTACATTTTATTTAACAGCGGCTTTGTGGCAGTATATGGCTGAAAGAACCGAAGATTTTTCTATGGAAATAAGAAAACAGCTTCTCCATCAGCTTGCTGTAAACTACAGAAGAACCTATCTTTTAGGCGATGAAATCAACATTTACGGCTTTTTCTATGTGAGAGAAAGCTATCTTGCTTTCAGCGGCAGAGGGGGCTTTAAGGGTCTGCCGGTTTTATACAGACTGCTTGACAGGGCAGTAGTCAAGGGCGACTTTAAAAGCTATAAGCTTTTGTGCCGAAAAGAGTTATACTTATAAAACAGTTTCAAAATTTTTTCGGAAGGAAAAATAACAATGAAAGAGCATACCGAACACGTTAGAGTTAAAAAAAGTATTAAAAATTTATTGTATGGAAGCATTTCTCAGTTTATGAAGTCATTTTTGGGCTTTTTGGTGAGAATTGTTCTTGTAAGAACTTTGGGGCTGCAGGCGGCAAGCTTAAACGGTCTTTTCACCGAGGTTATTACAATGCTTTCTTTGGCTGAAATGGGCGTAGGTCAGGCAATAGTATATAATCTTTACGTGCCTCTTCGTGAAAACGATGAAAAAAAGCTGACGGAGCTTATGAATCTTTTTAAAACAGCCTACAGAATTGTTGCCTTTGCTATTTTGGCTATAGGTCTTGCTTTAACGCCCTTTATTCACCTGCTTATAAACAAGGTTGAAATCGATATGGGCTATTTAAGGCTTATTTACATATTGTTTTTGGTTCAGACTGCCTCATCCTATCTGTTTTCTTATAAGCAGTCTCTTTTGAATGCAGACCAAAAATACTACCTTGTTTCAAAATATTCTCTTTATGTGAGAACGGCTTTCAGCTTTGCCAGCGTGGCATTTTTGCTTATTACAAAAAACTATATTGTTTATCTGCTTATTCAAATAGCCATGAACTTAGCCACAAATATAGTAATTTCAATGATTGCGGACAGGCTCTATCCCTTCCTTAACAAAAAGGGAACACTGCCCAAAGAGGAGCGGAAAAGCGTTCTATCCAACGTTAAGCACCTTTTTATAGGCTCGCTTTCCGCAAAAATTACAAACTCAACAGACAACATTCTTATTTCGCTTTTAGTAGGCACCTTAAGCATAGGGGCTTATTCATCATATACATTAATCATTAATTCAATGACAAGAATTTTGGAACAGCTTAGTTCAGCTACTATGGGAAGCATAGGCAATTTAATGGCTGAAGGCGATAAGGAATATATGGACGTGGTGCTTAAAAGGCTGACCTTCATAAATTTTTGTCCGGCTATGATTGGTGCGGTTGTGTTTTTGTGTACCTCAACCCCTTTGGTTTGGCTTATGTTCGGAAAGATTTATGTTATGAAGGTTCCCGTTGTTTATATGTGTTCCTTCAACTTTTTCCTGCTTATTTTAAGAAATCCCCTGTGGCAGGTTATGAAGGTATCCGGGCTTTTTGCTAAAGATAAAAACACATCTATTGCCGGAAGTGCCGTAAATCTTGTTGTATCTGTAATTTTCGGAATGAAACTGGGTATTTTTGGTATTCTTTTGGGAACAACCTGTACACACGTAATTCAAATGGTATTAAAATCAAGAATACTTTACAGAGAATATTTAGGTTTTTCGGGTAAAAGCTTTAATTTGCAGCTTGTAAAATACAGTTTTTGCTGCGGCTTTTCGCTTTTGGCAGTAGGGGCTGTCTGCAGCAAAATCGACTTAAGCCATTTGTATACTGCCTTTTTTGTAAGAGGCTCCGTTTCCTTTGTGCTTGTGACTCTGATTATATGTGTGATTTTCGGCAGAACAGACGAGTTTAAATATGCCCTTGAAACAGGGAAGGGAATGCTGTTAAAGTTTATTCCTCATAAAAAATAAAAATATTTTTTGATACAATAAAGACCGCCGAATAAACAGGCGGTCTGTTTTTGGTTTCTAAGAAAGTTATTTGACAGAAAATTTATAAACGGTTTTTTGTATGTATTTATCCCCGGGGTAAAGAACAGGTGAGGGGAAGCCGGGCTGATTTACGGCGTTTGGAAAGTGCTGTGCTTCTATGCAGAAACCGCTTGAATTTCCATAAGACGAACCCTTTTTGCCCTTTCTTTCGGTCAGCAGCCCCGAGGTATAGAGCTGAGCCCCTTCCATATTTGTTTCAAAGGTCATATTTATGCCGGTTTTGGGGCAGTATGCGTTTACAGATGGCTTTCCGTCATTTTTCAAAACATAGTTGCAGTCAAGTCCTTTGGGAAGATCCTTAAGGCGTTCGCCTAAAGAAATCGGGCTTCTCAGGTCAAAGGGCGTTCCCTCTAATGAGCAGATTTCCCCTGTGGGAATATTTTCAGCGTCGGATGGTGTGAAAAAGCCGGAATTTACGCTGACGATGTGGCCGAAAATTTTGCCCTCGCCCGACAAATTAAAATAGGTGTGGTTTGTAAAATTTACAGGGGTCGCCTTATCTGTAACAGCTGAATATTCTATAATAAGTGCACTGTCCTTAAGTGTATAGGTTACCTCAGCCTTAAGATTTCCGGGGAAGCCCCCTTCGCCGTCTTTAGAGACTGCTTTAAAGGTGACGCAGTTTTCACCTGTTTTAAAATCCCAAAGGCGCATATAAAGCCCGGCGCTTCCGCTGTGGTTGCAGTTATTTCCCTCATTTTTTTCAAGAAAATACTCTTTTCTGTCAATTGAAAATTTTGCACCTCTAATTCTGTTGGCGCAGGGACCTACAATAGCCCCCATACAGCCGTCATTTTTTACATATTCCTCCAAAGTGTCATAGCCCAAAGCTATATCTGTCATTCCGCCCGGCTTGTTGGGCACAAAAAGTGAACGAACCGAGGCTCCGTAGGGGATAAACTCAGCCTTAAGACCGCCGTTTGTTATTTCAATTAAAGGCACTTCTGTTTTATCTATCGTTCCGAAGGGTTTTATATTAATCATATCCTACATCTCCCTATGTAATCACAAAACCTTAATTCCGCCGCAGCCTCTGACATTTACCACCCGACAGCTGTCTTTTCCGAAAACAGCTTCATAGCCTGTTTTAAACTCCGAAACCATATCGGTGGGAACAAATGCCTGAGCGGTTCCCCCGAAGCCGCCGCCGTGAACTCTGACAGCGCCCCTTCCCCCTAATAGCCTTTCCGCAATACCTATTGCCACCATAAGCTCTTGGTTTTTGACCTGCCCCGTAGGCACAACATTCTGAAGATACATAGCTGAGGAAACTCCGGAAGCCCTTACAAGCTTCAAAAAGCCTTCAAAATCGTCTTTCTTAAGTGCTTCTGCTTCTAAAATTGCCTTTTTGTTGTCCTCAAAATAGTGCATAGCTCTTAAAACAGCCCTGTCGCCTGCTGATTTTCTTAAATCCGGCAAAGCCTTATAAAAGTCGGCTTCGTCTACGTCTCTTAAGGCTGTTTTTCCGAAATACTTGCTTATGCGTCCCATTTCATTTGTTATTGAAGCATATTCGTTTGTCAAATCGGCGTGATCGGCCTTTGAATTTAAAATGCAAAGCACATAGCCCTCACCCTTAAGGTCAAGCTCGCCTTTTTGAACCTTTGGCGCTTTGGGGTCGAAAAAGTCTATGGCGCAGACGCCGCCAACAGCACTGGCAGTCTGATCCATAAGTCCCGATGGCTTTCCGAAAAATACATTTTCGGCATAACCCCCTATTTTCGCTACGTCAACGGGGGAAGCCTTATCGCCGAAAAACAGGCTGTTTATAATTGTTCCTATCAAAACCTCAAAGGCTGCCGAGGAGCTTAAGCCGCTGCCGCCCGGTACGTCTGAAATAACGTAGGCGTCAAAGCCCTTATTGCCGAAGTCACAGCCTAAATTGTGAAAGCCGGAAGCCATGCCTCTTATAAGTGCCTTTGTAGAGTTGTTTTCGCTTTTTTTAGGCTCAAGGTCGGAAAGGGCAACCTTGCAGAAGGAACGACCCTCTGACTTAAGACGAATAAGCCCTGCCTTGTTGGGCTTAACCGCCGCTAAAATATCAAGGTCAACGCTTGCGGCTAAAACGCAGCCGTGCTGGTGGTCGGTGTGGTTTCCGCCGATTTCCGTTCTGCCCGGTGCGCTGAAAATGCTTTCCGCTTCATAGCCGAAAAAATCCTTAAAGCTTTTAATAAGCCCCGTATATCTTGCCCTTGCTTCTTCAAGGCGTGCTTCTCCGTAAAGCCCTGTGAGCTTTTCATCTAAACCGCCTTGTTTTATTGTTTGAATTAAATC
>JAJBVU010000336.1:0-3478 GCA_020859645.1 Eubacterium sp.
ACTATCATCATCATATTAAAATATCCCCCTACGATAGTTTGGGAAATATCCAAACTGTTACTACCCGCTTCTGCACGGTAGGGGCAAATTCTGCCTATAAAACCTACGCTGTCTTTACCCAAAACGGTGATAATTCCTCTCATAATGAAATCCTCCGATAATCTTTTTTATAAATCTTCTTTATTAGAAATAGTATCACAAAAACCTTTGTTTTGCAATTCCTTTATTAATTTTTTTTCATTTTCCGTAAGCTCTGCTTTTTCAAGCAAATCCGGACGTTTTTCGAATGTGGCAATAACCGACTGCTCCCTACGCCATTTTTCCACATTTCCGTGATGACCGCTTAACAAAACCTCCGGCACCTTCCTCCCCATAAACTCGGGAGGTCTTGTATATTGGGGATATTCCAAAAGACCGTCTGAAAAGCTTTCGTTCATAAAGCTTTCTTCCTTATTAAGCACACCGCTGACAAGCCTTGAAACACAGTCGATTATGACCATTGCCCCAAGCTCTCCCCCTGTCAAAACAAAGTCGCCTATTGAAATTTCTTCGGGGTTAAGCTCTTCTATAACTCTTTCGTCTATACCCTCATAGTGACCGCATAATATAATAAGCTCCTGTTCCCGGCTCAGCTCCTCCGCTTTGGCTTGTGTCAAGGTTTTTCCACGAGGTGACATATAAAGAAGCCTTGTTCCCTCTTTTGCTCTTTTTTTAACGCTCATATAGGCGTCATAAACAGGCTGAGCCGCCATAATCATTCCTGCGCCGCCGCCGTAGCAATAATCATCTACACGCCTGTGCTTATCCTTTGTGAAATCCCTTATGTCAACGGCTTCAACCTCAATTAAGCCCTTTTCGATGCCCCTGCCTATAACGGAATAGTCAATGCCCTTTTCAATCATTTCTTTAAACAGCGTCAAAACATAAAACTTCATTGCTCCTGTCCCTCTAAAAGCCTTACCGTCATTTTCTTTTCCGAAACCGACACCGACAATATACATTTTTTAATTGCCGGAATTAAAATGTCCTTACCCTCTGTTTTTATGACATAAACATCGTTTGCCCCCGTAAACAATATGTCATTAAGCTCCCCAAGCTTCGTTCCGTCCTCTTTCACAACCTCCATACCGTAAAGGTCTGAAATATAATATTCGTCCTCTTCACAGGGAGCAGCCATATCTCTTGTGATATAAAGCTCGGTTCCCTTAAGAGCCTCGGCGGCTGTCATATCGTTCACCCCTTCAAGACACAAAAGAATCATTCCCTTATGCACCCTAAAGCCCTCGATTTTATACTCCTTAACCTGTCCCTTTGCTTTTGTGAAAACCACAGGAAAGGTTTTAAACTCTTCAATATCGTCTACATAGGGATAAACCTTAACCTCTCCCTTAATTCCGTGTGTATTGACGATTTTGCCCACGCTGAAATAATCCATATTTTTATCTCCTGTAAATAAATTCTGATTTTTTTAATTATAACATAGCTGAATTAAATTTTCTACCCCTGAATAAAATTTTTATATGGGCATAAAATAATTTAAAAACAATATGAGGTAAGAATATGTGCGGAATTTCGGGATTTTGTAATTTTTATGAGGATTATAACAAAAACAGAGACTATTACACAGATGTTTTAATAAAAATGCGGAAGTCACTTGCTCACAGAGGCAGCGACACAACCGGTGAATTTTTAGACAAACACATTGGCTTGAGCCAAACAAGGCTCACAATCAGAGACTTAAAAAACGGCAATCAGCCTATTATCCACAGGAAGGGTGACAGAACCTGTGTCATAGTCTACAACGGGGAAATTTACAACGCCGATGAGCTAAAACAGGATCTCATTTCAAAGGGCTATGCTTTCGAAACCACCACCGACACAGAGGTAATTTTATACGCCTATATGGAATACGGCGTGCCTTCGGTAAATCTCTTAAACGGAATATTCGCCTATGCAGTTTGGGACAGCAAGGAGGAAGCCCTTCTTTTGTTTCGTGACCGCTTCGGGGTTAAGCCCCTTTTTTACACTGTAGGAGAACAGGGGCTTATTTTCGGTTCTGAGCCTAAGGCTGTTTTTGAACACCCGGGTATTACCCCCGAAATAGACGAAAGCTCTTTAAGAGAGGTTTTGGGCATAGGTCCTGCAAGGACGGAGGGCAATGGAGTATTCAAAAACCTGAAAGAGGTAAAATACGGCTCATATGTTTACTTTTCAAAGGACTGTTTTAAAGAGGTAAAATATTGGGACTTAACCGCCCTGCCCCACAAGGACACAGAAGCGGAGACAATTGCCAAAACACGATATTTAATTACAGACACAGTGAAACGCCAGCTTGTTTCGGATGTGCCGGTCTGCTCATTTCTTTCAGGCGGAATCGATTCAAGCATAGTTACAGCCTGCGCCTACAGTATTCTTAAAGAAAAAGGGGTATTGTTGAACACATTTTCATTCGACTTTACGGGCAACGATATGTTTTTCGAAGCAAATTCATTTCAGCCAACGAGGGATAAGCCCTATGTGGATATGGTTTTAAAGGCTTACCCCTCAAATCATACCTGTTTGGAGTGTAATGAAATAGATTTGGCGGATTATCTTGAAAATGCGGCGGAGGCAAAGGATCTGCCGGGAATGGCTGACGTAGACAGCTCCCTTTTATATTTCTGCTCACTTGTTAAGAAGCACAATAAGGTTGCACTGACGGGAGAATGTGCCGATGAGATTTTCGGGGGCTATCCATGGTTTTTTCGTAAGGAGCTTTACGGAGCGGATACCTTTCCATGGTCTGTAAATCTTCATATCAGAGAGTCGCTTTTAAGAGAGGACGTTAAAAAAAGCCTTGACCTTAAGGGGTATGTGGCTTCAAAATATGAGGAAAGCCTTAAGAAAGTGCCTTATTTGCCCTCTGATAATGAAGAAACAAGGCTTCTTCGAAAAATAAATTATTTGAGCATAAAGCATTTTATGACAACACTTTTAGACCGAATGGACAGAATGTCTATGTATTCCGGGCTTGAAGCAAGAGTGCCCTTTGCAGATCACAGAATTGTGGAATATATTTATAATGTGCCTTGGGAGATTAAGGCTAAAAACAATACTCCGAAATATTTGCTGAGAAAGGCTTTTGAGGATATTCTGCCTTCCGAAATTATTTGGCGGAGGAAGAGTCCCTACCCCAAAACATATAACCCTGCCTATGAGGCACTTTTAAATTCAAGGCTTAAAGCAGTTTTGGCTAACCCCTCAGAGCCTGTTCACGAAATTTTTGATAAAAAAGCGGTGGAAGCCTTTATTGAAAGTCCCAAAGACTACGGCACCCCTTGGTTCGGTCAGCTTATGTGCGGAGTTCAGATGACGGCTTATATTCTACAGATAAATTACTGGCTTAAAAAATATTTATAAAAAATATTTAACAAAACAAGCCTTTGAGATAGCATTTTTTTGCTCAATTACGGCTTGTTTTTTTTGCCCTGTTATACTA
>JAJBVU010000336.1:3488-5187 GCA_020859645.1 Eubacterium sp.
TATAATAAGGCATTGAGGTAAAAACAATATTAACGAAATGAGGTTATTATTAATGGGTTCACGCCTTAATTTTAAAAAAATAGAATTAAAAGACAAGGAGCTTTTAGACGGATATTTAAAAAAGGAAAGCGGTTTTATATGAGAACACAACTTCGCCGACCTTTTTATTTGGCAGTTTGAATATAACATACAGTTTGCTATATATGATGGCTATTTATATTTAAAAATGACTTCCCCCGAAGAGGGAAAGGACTTTTATTTAATGCCTTTCGGAAAAAGAGAGGGCTTTATTAAGGCTCTTGAGGTTTTGGCTGAGGAAGGCAAAAGAACAGAAGGCAAAATTTATTTCTGCTCTGTCAGCAGATGGCAGAAAACTTTGGCAGAAGCCGCTTTCGGCAGCCGCTTAAGCCTTGTGCAGTCGGTAGACTTTGCAGACTATATCTACACCTCCGAAAGCCTTATTGAGCTTAAGGGGAAAAAGCTTCACGGAAAGAAAAATCACCTAAACCGCTTCAAAAGAGACTTTGAGGGCAGATGGAACTATGAGGAGCTTGACGATTATAACGCAGAGGAATTTTTTGCCTTTCAGCTTAGGTGGTGTTCTCTTCATGACCCGAAAGAGTTCGAGGGAGAAACAAAGGCTGTTGGGGCGCTTTTGGAAAACCGAAAGGAATTAGGGGTTAAAGGGGGACTTGTGAGAGTAGAGGGTCAGGTTATAGCAATGACCTTAGGGACGGAATTTAACTCCGAAATATTCGTTGTAAACATAGAAAAGGCTCTTCCTGACATAAACGGAGGCTACCAGATTATAAACAATGAATTTGCAAGGAGAAACCTTGCGGGGTATAAATATATAAACAGAGAAGAGGACATGGGCATTGATGGTCTGAGACAGGCAAAGACCTCATATTGCCCCGAATTTATGGGCGAAGCCTATGAGGGGTGGCTTTTATGATAAGATTTGCCAAGCCCTGTGAGGAAGAAGATCTTTTAAGACTCTTCAATATTTGCTTTCCCGGTGAAGAGAATTTCGGAGAATATTTCTTTAAAAATCATTTTTTCCCTAAAAATACTCTTGTTGATGAAGAAAAGGGCGTAATAAGGGGTTCCGCAATGATGCTTCCTTATTATATAGAGGGTGTGGGAGAGGTCACCTATCTCTACTCCGTAGACACTCTGCCCGAATTCAGAGGTCAGGGCGTCTGCAAAGGCATTTTAGAGTATTCACATAAAATCGATTTTGAAAAGGGTCGTAAGACTTCAATTCTTATTCCCGGAGGGAAAGACCTTTTTGACTTTTATAAAAAGCTTGGCTACGAGGTTTCTTCCTGTGTTGACGAAAAGGAATTTACTGTTTTAAACGAAAACGCATCCTTTGAATTAAAAGAATGTACTCCCAAAGAGCTTGAAGCCTTTTATAAGTCTCATTTTAAGGGCAGAAAGGCAATTAGAAGAAGTGAAAAATATTTTGCCGACCAAATAAAGCTTTTCAATACCTTCGGCGGCGGCTGTTCGGGGCTTTATAACAATGATAATCTTTTAAGCTTCGGTTTTTATTCCTATGAAAACGGTGTTCTTAAGTTTGACGAAATTTTGGGAGAGAACTGCGGCGTTTTGGCAAGCGAGGTTTTGAAGGCAAATGGACTTTCACACTGCACAGGCAGAACGGAAGGCAGCTCGGTTCCCATAGGTATGGCTT
>JAJBVU010000163.1 GCA_020859645.1 Eubacterium sp.
TAAGTATACTCCTAAAGGAGTATAATGTCAATCCGATAAATATATTTTTTCAAAGGATTTTGATTTTGTTGCTTTTGACAGTTTGCTTTGATATAATCAATTATGGAAAAGATAAGATGCTGCATATGAAAGGGGAGATTATAATGCTATATCGGTTAGATGGACAGACAAAACAGATGCTGACAGGTAATGTTTTGCTCATAATTTGCTGTTTATTTTATTTGGCATGGTGGCTTTTGGTTTTTAAACCAACGGGAGCGGTCAAAGGCATGAAGAGTGGTTGGCTCTTACTTCCTGTGTTTGTTTTCGGCTTGGCAGGCATAGTCGAAATTATAAAAGGGAGCAATCCTTTAAAGCTTCAGTCAGGATTGATGCCCGGAAGCTTTATTTTGCTTGGCGGAATAGCCGCATATTTGATTTTGTACGGGTTGACTTCTGTTGTTTTGAAACGTCAGGTTACAACAGAAATGTTTTTGATAGTAGGCTGGGCGGTTTTGATGCTTTCAGAACTGAATGCCCTGTATGCGGAAGGACAATTTTCAAAGTTTACCGCTGTTGCTTTTATCATAATTACAGCTGCAGCGGCTGTTCCGGCGGTTATTTCGGCAGGCATAATTGTTTAATAAGGAAGAAAATGAAATTTATTTGAGAAGGAACCGGAGGGGTATTATGATTGACTATGAAAAATTAAAGCCAGTGCTTGAAGGATATAAAAAATATTTTCCAAAGCATTGGGAGGATGAAAAATACAAATGGGAGGCTGTAAAGCAATTTCAGACCTATTGGAATATAGAAGCGGAAAATTTCGGAGATATGTTTAAGCAGGCCACAGAAAAAGCAGATAATCTGCTGGGTTCGGGTCATACTTATCCAAGGGCTATGATAATAAATTTTGCCGAGGCTGACGACGAAGCAGCAAGGCAAATGTTTCGTGATTTATATAAAGAAGAAGAGAATTTGACTGTCCGTGTGGAAAAATTTAAAAGTATGTCAGAGGAAATGCGTACAAAATATGATGACGGCACATGGAATAATCATTATCAGAGCACAAATTCAATAAGTACATATTTATGGCTTCGTTTTCCCGACAGGTATTATATTTATAAGTATGAATTAGCACATAATGCGGCTTTGGAATTGGGCTCAGATTATAATCATAAACGCAACGGCTCAGCGGAAAGTATGATTGAAGGCTTTAAGCTTTATGATGAAATTCGTGAAGCGGCAATGAAGGATGAAGAGATTTGTTCAATGATTCGAAATGCTGTTGTCGAGGAGGGCTGTTGGAAGGACGAACACCTTCACACTGCTGTTATTGATATTTGTTTTTATTTAAGCCGATATTATTTGGACGAGAAAAATGCGTCAAAATCAGCTAAACAGAAGGCTGCAAATGCTACATCGGTAAATAATTCCGAGGTTAATGCACTTGCTGACAGCAAAACCGATACTGTTCGTTATTGGATTTATGCTCCCGGCAGAGGTGCGGTTAAATGGGAGGAATGCTGTGAAAAAGGTATAATGCTTCTGGGCTGGGAGGAAGTAGGAGATTTAAGCACTTTTGCCTCAAAGGAAGAAATGAAGCAAAAAATGAAAGAGGTATACGGAGAGGAAAACTCATATAAAAATTCTGTTCATGCCACATGGCAGTTTGCCAATGATATGAAGCCGGGAGATGTTGTGTTTGTTAAAAAGGGTGTGTATGGCATTATCGGCAGAGGTGTTGTAGAGTCCGACTATGAATATGATGCTGAACGTACTGATTATAATAACATCCGTCACGTTAAATGGACTCACAAAGGAGGCTGGACAATAAGCCATCAGACACCTCAAAAAACACTGACGGATATTACGCCGTACAGTGATTTTGTTCAGCAGATAAAGGAGCTTTTTGACGATGATGTTTTAGATGCTGACGAAGATGAGGCTGTTGTTCGTGAAAGCTATACTGCCGATGATTTTTTAGCCGAGGTATTTATGGACAGGGAAGCCTACGATAATATTGCCGCCGTTCTTAAAATCAAGAAAAACATAATACTTCAAGGTGCTCCCGGAGTAGGCAAAACATATGCGGCAAAGCGGTTGGCGTATTCTGTAATGGGTCAAAAGGACACAGATAGGGTTATGATGGTTCAGTTTCATCAAAGCTATTCCTATGAAGATTTTATTATGGGCTTCCGTCCGACGGAAAAGGGCTTTGAAATCAGAACAGGCCCATTTTATAACTTTTGCAAGAAGGCCGAGGTAGACAGCGAAAATGACTACTTCTTTATAATCGATGAAATAAACAGGGGGAATTTAAGCAAAATTTTCGGCGAGCTGTTTATGCTTATTGAAAATGACAAACGGGGCATTGAGCTGCAGCTGTTATATAAGGACGAAAAATTTTCCGTTCCGGAGAATGTTTATATTATAGGTATGATGAATACGGCAGACCGCAGTCTCGCTTTATTGGACTATGCTCTTCGCAGAAGATTTGCTTTTATTGACCTTAAACCCGGCTTTGCTTCGGAAGGCTTTAAAGCATACAGGGAAAGCCTGAATAATGAAAAATTTAACAGGCTGACAGACTGTGTGGAAAGCTTAAACAGGGAAATAGCAGATGATGAATCTCTCGGAGAGGGCTTTTGCATAGGTCACAGCTATTTCTGCAATTTAAAGCCGGAAACCGTAAATGACAAAATTCTTTCAGGTATTGTTGAATATGAGCTTGTGCCCTTGCTTAAGGAATATTGGTTTGACGAGCCCTCGAACATAAGGGGTTGGACGGATAAATTAAGGAGAGCGGTTAAGTGATACCGATACAAAATATTTATTATATGCTTTCCTATGCTTTTCAGGTTTTGAAGGAGCAGGGATATAAAAAGGTTGAAACAGAAGAATTTGAAAACACGGCGGAGCTTTGCGCCTCAATATTGGCAAAGGGCATTTCCTTACAGATTAAAAGGGGTATTCTTCGTGAATATATTCCTGTTGCCGAAAGCCGTTCAGCTCTGCGGGGAAAGTCGGAAATATCAGAATCCGTTAAGAACAGAACTGTTTTAAAAAAGCAGCTGATATGCAGCTTTGATGAGTTTTCGGTAAATGCTTATATGAACAGAATCATAAAATCTACGGTTATGCTGCTTCTTTCTTCCGATATTAAAAAGCCAATAAAGAAGGAACTGCGAAGACTTATGGTGTATTTCGGCGATGTGGAGACAATAGGCATACACCGCATAAATTGGAATATCCACTATAACCGCAACAACAAAACCTATCATATGCTGATTTCTGTTTGCTATTTGGTAATAAAGGGACTTCTTCAGACACAGTCCGACGGAACGGAAAAGCTTATGGATTTTTTGGACGAGCAGAGAATGTGCCGGCTGTATGAAAAATTTATACTTGAATATTACAGAAAGGAATTTCCCAAAATAAAGGCAGAAGCATCACTGATTTCATGGCAGCTTGACAATGAAGCTGATGACTTTCTTCCTGTTATGCGGTCGGATATTATGCTGAGTTATGGCAATAAAACCCTTATAATAGATGCAAAGTTCTATAACCATGCCATGCAGACACAGTTTGATAAAACCACTGTTCGTTCCGCCCATTTATATCAGATTTTTACATATGTTAAAAATAAACAGCTTGAACTTGGAGATAAAAACGAGGTTTCGGGAATGCTGCTGTATGCCGGTACGGATGAAGTAATTCAGCCGGACTGCACATATCATATGAGCGGAAACAAAATAGACGTAAAAACCTTAGATTTAAACTGTAATTTTTCGGCTATAGCGGAGCAGCTTAACAAAATAGCCGGGGATTATTTCGTAGGAGGACAAAATGGTTAAAGGAATAATATTTGATATGGACGGGGTTGTTTTTGATACGGAGAGGCTTTCTACTATGGGTTGGCTTAAATGCGGAGAGGAACTGGGAATTGAACTCGATATGAAGTTTATAAACAGCTTTAAGGGAACGGCAAGAAGCTATAGCTGCAGGCTTTTTAAAGACAGGTTCGGAGGGGATTTTGACTATGACGGGGCAAGGAATATTAGGACAAAATTTATAACCGATTATATAAATGAGTTCGGAGTGCCTGTTAAAAAGGGATTTAATGAGTTGATTGCTTTTGCGAAAAGTACGAAGATTTTGACTGCGGTGGCTACGTCTACGTGCAGAGAATTGGCAGAGTTTTATTTTGAAAAGGCCGATTTAAAGAAATGCTTTGACGCTTTTGTTTACGGAGACACCATAGAAAGAGGAAAGCCGGCACCGGATATTTTTCTGAAGGCAGCGGATATGCTGGGGTTTAAGTGTGAAGAGTGTATAGTAATCGAGGACAGTCCGGCAGGAATAAAAGCAGGGCAGAATGCCGGAATTAGGGTTGTGGCAATTCCAGATATGATTCCCTTTGACAAGGATATTATGAAATCTATTGACTACTGCGTCGGCAGTCTTGATATTGCGGTAAATCTTATAGACGAGGGAAGGCTGTGAGATTTTTTGTCTGAACCGCAAAAAATCTTCTGTAATTCTGTAAATTACAGGATGTTGATTTTTGCGGTTCGGCAAGGTGCACTTGCAAAAGCCGTAATTATATAAACTTTATATTTGAATTCCATACACATAATCACCCATGAAAAATCCATTTCCTATATCATTCTTTTCTTCTATGATAACCTTCATACCGAATTTTTCATAAATCAGCTTAGCGGGGTTATTTCTGTTCACGTTAAGTGTTATTTCATTAAAGCCGTGGGCTCTTGCATTCTCGCAGACAAATTCAAACATTCTCCGAGAATAGCCTTTGCCCCTGTATTCCTTTTTTAAATAGAATTTGCTGAGATATAATCCGTCTGCCTTATCATAAAATGCCAGAAAACCGATCCTTTTATTATTTTCATAAACAATGTAATATAGGTATCCGTGCATAATTTGGTCTCGGATACTATCTTTCGATTGAAACATATTAATCATGTAATCGTTTTGCTCTTCTCCTATAAGAGGATCGAATGCCTCTTTCACGATTGCACCGGCAAATACAGACAATTCCTCAATTGTTTTTAAATCATCACATTTTATTTTTACAAAATTCATAGTGCTTATATTCGCTCCTTTTGCCTGATAAGATTTTAATGTCTCGATATTTTATGGCGAAAATCTTTATAATATTGCTTTCGTTAAAAAC
>JAJBVU010000166.1 GCA_020859645.1 Eubacterium sp.
CCCCACCCCTGCGCCGGTACCGCCCGACTTTCACTTAAAGTATTTCGCTCAATAAATTCTTGATGTTATCCAAAATATTCGCCGCAGGAACAGCTGTCTCAGCTACAAGGTCGCTTCTGCCTGCTTCCTCGCCGTCTTTAAAATATATTATTTCGCCGAGCTTAGCGCCTTTTTCAAAGGGTGCGGTTATACCCTCACACATTTCAAGCCTGTATTCAAGCTTGTCCTCTGTTCCCTTCTTCGCCGGAAGACACACAAGGTCCTTTACCGCCGCCGCAACACTATCCTCTTTACCCTTATAAACAGGTACTTCGCCCACTCTCGTTCCCGGCTCTTCACCCTTTATAATGCAGAAATTTCCGAAGCCGTAGTCTAAAAGCCCTGCCATTTCTTTAAACCTGACCTTAGGGTCGGGAGCCGCCATAATTACACCGATCAAGTCCATATCGTTTCTTGTGGCTGAGCCCGAAAGGCAGTAAAGCGCCTTACCCGTAGAGCCTGTTTTAAGCCCTGTTGCCCCCTGATACTGCTTTATAAGCTTGTTTGTGTTTGTCAGCCCGAACTCGGTCTGACCCTTTGACGTAGAATGAATAATAGTGTCCTGCCAAGTCTCGGTATACTCCTTAACCTCGGGATATTTAAGAAGCAGCTCACGGCTCATAAGGGCAATGTCATAGGCTGTGGTGTAATGCCCTTCGGCGTCCAAGCCGCAGGCATTAATGAAATTAGTATTAGCCATACCCAAAGCCTTAGCCTTTTCATTCATAAGCTTAACAAATCCCTCTTCGCTGCCCCCTATTCTTTCCGCCATAGCCACAGCCGCATCGTTAGCGGAGGCAATAGCTATGGATTTAGTCAAATCCTTAACAGTCTGCTTTTCTCCCGGCTCCAAAAAAATCTGAGAACCGCCCATACCGGCGGCGTGTTCGCTGACTTCCACCTCGTCCTCCCACTTAAGGCTGCCGTCATTGACGGCTTCATATATTAAAAGCAGTGTCATAACCTTGGTTACGCTTGCAGGGGGCAGCTTTTCGTCCTTATTCTGTTCAAACAAAATTTTTCCGCTGTTCTGCTCTATCAGAACCGCCGACTTGCAGTCCACACTGTAAGCACTGTCAGCCGTTTCCTCAGCCAAAACAGAGCAACAGGGCAAAAACGCCAAGATCAAAATAACACTGACAATTCTCTTAAACATAAAAAATACCTCCGCTGCATAAAATTTTCTCAAAAGTCCTTTTCCGTATTTTTAACCGAAAAGAAAATATTATACAGCCGGAGGAAAAATTTCAATTATGTTTCAAAAAAAACGCACTATAAAAGACGGAACAAAAATTCCGTCTTTTAAGATTCTTTATTTTATGCTGCTTATATTGTTAGCGTATAAACGTATAAAATAAATGTCAGAAGAATCAGATTTTAACTACGTTAGCAGCCTGGGGACCCTTAGCTCCCTGAATTACTTCAAATTCAACCTTCTGACCTTCATCAAGCGACCTGTAACCGTCTGCCTGAATAGCTGAAAAATGTACGAAAACATCGTCTTCACCGGGAATTGAAATAAATCCAAACCCTTTTTCAGCGTTAAACCATTTTACTGTACCGGTTTTCATTAAAACGTCCTCCAAAAAAAAATTTATGTACCTCAAGTACAAATTTATAATAACACCAAAAACCAAAATTGTCAATTAAATTCGTCTACGAATTTTTCCCTAATTTCTTCAAAAAGACTGTGCTTGCTTTATTTTTCTTTGGAATTATTAGGTTTTCAGAAATTTTTCAACCTCGGGGTTGAATTTTTCGGGCATTTTTTTAGAGCAGAAATGGTCTCCCCCTTGAATAACCGTCATTTTGGCATTGGGCAGATTTTCGAAAATCTTTTTTGTATGGCTTTTTCTGATAAGATCCTTACTGCCTACAATAACAAGAGTGTCGGCGGTAATTTTTTTCAAGTCCTCTTCGGGAATATATGGTTCGTTTACCATAAGCCCCAAATATTCCTTATTAAGGTTAGCCATTTGAGGATTTAAGTAGCTTGCCAGCCTGTTTATCTGATAACTTATGAAAACAGGCAGCTGAAAAGACAGCTTAACACCCCATGGGTTAATATTACCCCCGTAAAGTATAAGCTTTTTAATCAGAGGGCAGTGCTTCAGGGCAAAATACATAGCTATGCTTGCTCCGTCGGAAAAGCCCAAAAGATTGAAGGGGTAAAAGCCGAAGCTCATAATAATATTGTAGAGATCGTCCGCCATAACCGTAAGGCTCAGATTGCCCTTACCGAAAGAGGACTCGCCATGCCCTCTGCTGTCTAAGGCAAGGATTTTATAGTCCTTTTTAAAATAATTTATCTGCTCGTCAAAATAGTGGAGGTTTCCCGAATTGCCGTGAATCAGCACCAAAACCTCGCTGTTTTCCTCTCCGTGAATTTCATAGTGTATATTTGCACTGCCGGAGGGTATAAAGCCTTCCTTCACAGCTCGTCACCTCCGAAGCCCAAAATTCCGTTTTTCTTAAGGGAATCGTTTATAATTGTGTCATAAAACTTAAGCTGGTTCAAAAGTCTCTGCTCCGCCTTCAAAAATTTTTCGCAGGTGGGTATTCTCAAAAGGTCATAATAAACGGTTGAGGCGTGGTGTCTCATTCCGAAATCGTTTTCGCCGTTTTTTTCCTTTTCGTGAAGCTTAACATGAAGGTTTTTAAACTCCCTCATTTTTGCAAAAAGCTCCCTGTCCTTTTCAATTTCTGCTGTAGCGCTTATATAATCCTTCAAGACAGGGCTGTTTTCAAAATCCCTGCAGGCATCTTCAAAATTCAAATAGCTCATAACAACCCTTCTCTTTCTTCTCTCATCAGATATTTATATCCATTATTATAGGTAAAATCATAGGGCTTCTCTTTGTTTTCTTCCAAATATAGTCCTTAAGTGTGTCCTTAATAAGCCCCTTAATATAAGTCCACTCCGTTATGTGCCTTTCCTCACACATATCCAAAGCCTCTCTGACAACCTCTCGGGCTTCCTCCATAAGGCTTTCGGACTCTCTCACATAGACAAATCCTCTCGAAATTATGTCGGGACCTGTTATAATTCTGCCGCTTTCACGTTCCATAGCCACAACAACTATCATAAGCCCGTCCTGTGACAAATGGCGGCGGTCTCTTATAACGATATTTCCTACGTCGCCAACTCCCAAGCCGTCTACAAAAACAGCCCCTGTGGGAACACTTCCGCTTATTCTCGCCTTACTTCTGTCAAGCTCCAAAACATCGCCCAAGCCCAAAACGAAAACATTTTTCTTGTTCATTCCCATATCCTCAGCAAGCTTTGCATGAGTCTTAAGCATTTTAAACTCACCATGTACGGGAACAAAAAATTTAGGCTTCAAAAGAGCATGGAGAAGCTTAATTTCCTCCTGTCTTGCGTGACCGGAAACGTGAACGTCCATAAGCCCCTCATAAATTACGTCTGCTCCTTTTTTGAGCAAATCATTTATAAGCTTGTTTACGGAGCTTTCGTTTCCGGGAATAGGCGAAGCACTTATTACAATTTTGTCTCCCGGCTTAACCTCAACCTGTTTGTGGTCGCCCTGGGCAATTCTCGAAAGAGCCGACATTGTTTCCCCCTGTGAGCCTGTCATAACTATGGCAACCTGCTTATCCTCATATCTTCTTGTTTCGGTTATGTCGATAAGAGTGTTTTTGGGCAAATTGAGATATCCCAAATCAACGGCGGTTTTAACCACGTTTGACATACTTCTGCCTATAACCGCAACCTTTCTGTCGTGCTTATAGGCTGAGTCCAAAATCTGCTGTATTCTGTGAATATTTGAAGAAAAGGTCGCCACCATAATTCTGCTGTCCGGCGTGTCCTCAAAAATTCTTTCAAACATTTTTCCTACATTTTTTTCGCTCATTGTGTAGCCGGGAAGCTCAACGTTCGTACTTTCGCACATAAACAAAAGAACGCCCTCGCCCCCAAGCTCCGCAAATCTTCTTAGATTTATAACCTCGCCGTCAATAGGAGTATAGTCTATTTTAAAGTCCCCCGAGTGAACAACCGTTCCTACAGGAGTTTTTATGGCAAGAGCCGCAGAATCCGCAATTGAGTGGTTTGTATGAATAAATTCAACCTTAAAATTCCGTCCCAAATGAACGGTTTCTCCTGCATTGACGCAAATTCTATTTACATCGTTTAAAATATTGTGCTCTCTGAGCTTTGATTCCACAAGCCCTATGGTGAGCCTTGTGCCGTAAATAGGCACGTTTATTTCCTTCAAAAAATAAGGCAGTGCGCCGATATGATCCTCATGTCCGTGAGTAAGCACTATACCCTTAATTTTATTTTTGATTTTGTGGCAATATGAAAAATCGGGTATAACAAGGTCTATACCCAGCATATCATCTTCGGGAAAGGCAACCCCGCAGTCTACAATAACTGCTTCCGATCCGTATTCAAAAAGGGTCATATTCTTTCCTATTTCATTTAAGCCGCCCAAGGGAATCACCTTGAGCTTTTCGGTTTTTTTGGCAACCAAAACTCTACCTCCTTCTTCGTCGCAGCAAACTACGTTCGTTTGTTTCGGCATAAATGCCAAAACAAGACTCCTCTTCGTTGCTGCTCCTCTTTCGCTGAAGACTAAGGTCTTCAGCGATTTAATCGCTCCCGGTAATAAATTACAATTTTACATTTCTTTGCGTAAATAAACGAGTGCAAACAATTTTAACGTACCTCTTCTACGTTTTTTTAAAGTCTCACACTGCAGAAGTTTACAACACAAACAGGCTGTCTGCTGACAACCTATTTATAAAATTATATCAAAATCGTCATTGTCGCCGGTCAAAAGTACACAGGCAGCATTATATTCATCATCATCTTCAACAAACTCAAAGGAAACCTCGTCGACCCAGTCTCCCGATTCCTTTATAATATAAGCGTCAGGCTCGTCCTTGTCATATTCGCTGCACTGAACCACAAGCATATAACGCACATTCTTGAAAGCAGCAGCGTTTATAACGAAAAACTCTGTTTCCACGCCGTCGTCATCTGTCATAACAATAGTTTCAAGCCCGTCCTTTTCACTGTCAAAAGCCTCAGACATCACAAATCTCCCTTCCTGTTTTTTATGTAACAGGTCAGCCGTGGCTTTTATTTTTAGCT
>JAJBVU010000335.1 GCA_020859645.1 Eubacterium sp.
AGGTTTTATTTATGCGTGGAGCGCAGTATTTTTCCGTAAAATTATTTTTTATTACACTGAAACATTATTGCCCGGGGAAATAATGAAAAATTCAAGATATAAAATTTTTATTGATCAAAAACTGGATTTGAGGTGCGGTTATGGAAAACAGTAATTATTATACGGCAGACACCTGCGACGTGGTTGTTATAGGGGCAGGGCACGCAGGCTGTGAAGCGGCTTTGGCTTCCGCCAGAATGGGACTTAAAACAATAATCTTTGCCCTTAACCTTGACAGCATAGCTATGATGCCATGCAACCCTTCAATCGGAGGAACCTCAAAGGGTCATTTAGTTAGGGAAATCGACGCTTTGGGGGGAGAAATGGGTAAAAATATAGACAAAACCTATCTTCAGAGCCGAATGTTAAATACAGGCAAGGGTCCTGCGGTGTATTCCTTAAGGGCTCAGGCTGACAAGTCAAAATATCATACGGAAATGAAGCGAACTATGGAGAACACTCCCAACCTTGACATTAAACAGGGCGAGGTAGCTGAAATTTTAACCGACGAAAACAAAAAGGTTATCGGAGTAAGAATTGAAAGCGGAAACATTTATGAATGTAAAGCCGCAATTTTATGCACCGGAACCTATCTTAAGGCGAGATGTCTCTACGGCGACACCATAATCGAAAGCGGCCCCAACGGTATGAGAAATTCAACACAGCTGAGCCAAAGCCTTATGTCTTTGGGAATAAAGCTTCAGAGGTTTAAAACCGGGACTCCGGCAAGAGTTGACAAACGAAGCCTTGACTTTTCAAAAATGAAAATTCAGGAGGGGGACGAAAAAACTATCCCCTTTTCATTCGAAAACGAACATAAGGATATTTCAAGAGAGCAGATACCCTGTTATTTAACATATACAAATAACGAAACACACAAAATTATAAGAGAAAATCTTGACCGTTCACCCTTATACGGCGGTGTAATTAAGGGCACAGGCCCCCGTTATTGCCCTTCAATCGAGGACAAGGTTGTGCGTTTTGAGGACAGAGACAGACATCAGCTTTTTATAGAGCCGGAGGGTGAGGATACAAACGAAATGTATGTTCAGGGTATGAGCTCCTCTCTGCCTGCCGATGTTCAGATCAGAATGTACAGAACCGTTCCCGGAATGGAAAATGTTAAGATTATGCGAAACGCCTATGCTATCGAATATGACTGTCTTTCGGCAAATCAGCTTAAGCTGAGCCTTGAAATGAAGGACGTCGGCGGTCTTTTCTGCGCCGGACAGTTTAACGGAACCTCAGGCTATGAAGAAGCGGCGGCTCAGGGAATTATGGCAGGCATAAACGCCGCTCTTTACGTTAAAGGCGAAAAGCCCTTCCTTCTTGACAGATCCGAAGGGTACATAGGGGTTTTGATTGACGACGTTGTTACCAAAACAAGCAAAGAGCCTTACAGAATGATGACAAGCCGAGCCGAATACAGACTGCTTTTAAGACAGGACAACGCCGACCTTCGTCTTACGGAATACGGCAGAAAATTAGGACTTATAAGCGATGAAAGATATGCTGCTTTTCTTGAAAAAAAGCGTTTGACGGAAGAAGAAATAAAAAGGGTCAAAAAAATAAATATAGGTCCCAAGCCCGAAGTAAACAGACTTTTAAGAGAATTGGGCACGAGGGAGCTTTCAAACGGAGCAAAGCTTTCTGAGCTTATAAAAAGACCGGAAGCAAGCTATGACGCCCTTAAGGAAATCGACCCGGAAAGACCTAATCTTCCCGATGAAGTCAGAGAACAGGTTAATATTCAGATTAAATATGAGGATTATATTGCAAGACAGATTGAACAGGTTCAAAAGTTTAAAAAGCTTGAGGGAAGGGTTATTCCCGAGGATATAGATTATTCTCTTGTTCCGTCCTTAAGAATCGAGGCAAGGCAAAAGCTTGAAAACATAAGACCCGTCAATATAGGTCAGGCTGCAAGAATTTCCGGCGTGTCACCTGCTGATATAAATATGCTTTTGGTTTATTTGGGATAAAAAAAGCAGTGAGCTTATATTACTAAATCTCTTATAATCAACTTAAAAAATAGTACGATTTCAGTACGCTTCATATAAAAATTAACCCCGAAAGGCTGTGATTTATCAGCTTTTCGGGGTTTTGCTTTTTATTCCCACTCGATAGTTGATGGTGGTTTTGTGGTGATGTCGTAGACGATGCGGTTGATGTTGGAGACCTCGTTGACGATGCGGTTAGAGATTTTTGCGAGGGTGGGGAATGGGATTTGGGCGAAGTCGGCGGTCATGAAGTCGGTAGTGGTGACGGCACGAAGGGCGAGGGTGTAGTCGTAGGTACGGAAGTCGCCCATAACGCCGACGGAACGCATATTCGTCAGTACGGCGAAATACTGGTTGATTTCGGTGTCCAGGTTTGCCTTAGCGATTTCTTCACGGAAGATGAAGTCGGCGTCCTGAAGGATTTTGATTTTTTCCTCTGTGATTGCGCCTATAATTCTTATGGCAAGACCGGGACCCGGGAAGGGCTGGCGGTTTACCAGATAGTCGGGGAGTTCAAGCTCTCTGCCTAAGCGGCGAACCTCGTCCTTAAAGAGAAGGCGGAGGGGCTCGATTATTTCCTTGAAGTCTACATAGTCGGGCAAGCCGCCGACGTTGTGGTGGCTTTTGATGACTGCGGCATCGCCGGAACCGGATTCGATTACGTCAGGGTAGATTGTACCCTGGGCAAAGTAGTCCACCTTGCCGATTTTCTTGGCTTCTTCCTCGAAAACTCTTATAAATTCCTCGCCGATGATTTTACGCTTTGTTTCGGGGTCGGTTACGTCCTTAAGCTTGGAAAGGAAGCGCTCGCCGGCGTTTACTCTGATGAAGTTTAAGTCTCTGTCTTTGAAAGCGGCTTCAACCTCGTCGCCTTCGTTTTTACGCATTAAGCCGTGGTCGACGAAAATGCAGGTAAGCTTGTTTCCTACGGCTTTTGAAAGGAGAGCCGCCAAAACGGAGCTGTCGACGCCGCCGGAAAGAGCTAAGAGAACCTTGCCGTCTCCAACCTTTTCACGAACGTTGTTTACGGCGGTGTTTATGTAGTTTTTCATGCTCCAGTCGCCTTTAACGCCGCAGACCTCATAGAGGAAGTTGCGGAGGATTTCGTTTCCCTGTTCTGTATGGGAAACCTCCGGGTGGAACTGAACGGCGTAAAGACCCTTTTGGGGATTTTCCATAGCCGCAACGGGGCAGGATTTAGAAAATGCCGTTATTTTAAAGCCTTCGGGAACCTTTTCAATTCTGTCGGTGTGGCTCATCCAGGTAATGCTTTTTTCCTTCAAGCCCTTAAACATAAGGCTTTCGGGGCTGAAGTTTGTTTCGGTTTTGCCGTATTCGCTTGTTTCGGCGGATTTTACCTCGCCGCCCAAAAGGTGAGCCATAAGCTGGCTGCCATAGCAAATACCCAAAACGGGAATGTTAAGGTTAAAAATTTCGGGTGAAATTGTGGGAGATGTTTCGAGATAAACGCTGTTGGGGCCTCCCGTAAAAATTATTCCCACAGGGTTCATTTTTTTGATTTCGTCAATGGGGGTTTTGTATGACTTGACTTCGCAGTATACATTTAAGTCTCTTACACGTCTCGCTATGAGCTGATTGTATTGACCGCCGAAATCAAGAACTATAACCAGTTCGTGTTTCATTAGCTTCCTCCGTTGTTATTTGTTTGTAAAAACTTGTTGTTGATTTGTGAAAAACTTTAGGGGTGAAATGTTTATTCGAAGCATTTCCAAAAGTCTCTCGTTTGGTTCTATTACAAAACGGGCCTTTTTGCCTTTGTATGATGCTACGAAAACATATGTATTTTCGGCAACAAGACCGCCCGAATAGTCTCTTAAGGGAAAGTTTTTGTAAAAGTCAAGGTGTTCCTTATCTTTATATGGTGCAATAACCTCAAACTCCTGAATGCTGCCGGTAAAAACCCTTCTTCTTCGGGACTTGTTATAGATAAGGTCTATGTCAAGCTCTCCCTCTGCGTAGGTATATTCATATTCCTTATTAAGAAGAAAATTCATAGCAAAAACAGCGATAACTATAGTGAAAACTACAAGGAAAATTGTAGCCGCAAGATATTTTACGGAGTTATGCATCCAAATAAAAATTAAAATTGCCGTAATTATAAGAATAATCATACGGGTTCGGTTGTCTTTTTTTGTGTAAGTGTGTTTTACAAGCTGCTCAACAAAAACGTTGTCATTTGAGCCTTCCATAAAATGCCTCCTTATTCCGAAATTCTTTCTTCTTCAAAAACTTCAGCTTCTTCGGGAGTCAGATTTTTCTTTTTAGAGCCTGATCTGAAGTTAAGTCTGTCTAAAATTCCCGGAACCATATCGATAAGCTTGTTGACGCTGTTTTCGTTTTTAACGTTTACAAGCTGAATACCGTCATTTTTGATTACAATAACCGCTGCAGGGGTAATTTTTGCGCCTAAGCCCCCGCCGCAGGTTTCACCTTTGTTTTTTTCGGCTTCTTTGTCGGAGGCTCCGGCGCCTACGCCGAAAGCAACGTCAACTAAGGGTATTACCGTAATGTCTCCCAAAACCATAGCATCGCCCACAACTGTTTTTGACGATACAAAGCCGTCCATTTTTGAAAAAAGAACGTCAAGACTTGTGTTTAAATTGTTCATTGTCAAACCTCCTTAAAGATTAGCTTTCTTACATTTTTGTTTAAAAGTATTTTAACTGCGGTTACGGCTATATAAAACAGATTTCCTCTGCCTTTTATATTTGCGTCGGCTTCAAAAACGGCTCTTTCAAAGTCGGGGGTGATTTCCACACCGTTTTTGAGAGGGATGTTTAGAGTATATAACAGCCCCAAAATTTTGCCTGTAAGTGAAGGATCCTCAAAGCCGAAAAGAGCCTTTAAGCGGAAGGCTTTTATTTTCTGCTTTTTTAAAAGATATAATATATTTTTAACCAAACAGGAAATAATATCCCTTTTATTTTCAACAGCTAAAATTGAATTTATTGTTCCCATAAGCCCGGAATCTGTCTTTTCCCCGTCCTGATCGGAAATTTTTGCTTTTTCCGGCTTTTTTTCGGATGACGGCTTTGTTTTTGTTCGAGCTGTTTCATT
>JAJBVU010000172.1 GCA_020859645.1 Eubacterium sp.
GACTTTATATACTTGTCAAAGCCTGCCGAAAGGGGATATAATTTGTATCTTGACAAAATAAAATCATTTGTTCAATCCCCTGTTTAAACACTTTCAAAAAAATTCTGCATCGAGAAACAAGTCGAAAAAGGCTTAAATTTGCTTACGAATATACTTAAATCAGCTTGCGGTTATACCCAAATTCATTGAGAAGGCTTTCCTTATCTCTCCAGTCCTTTTTGACCTTAACCCAAAGCTTGAGGTTTACCCCTGCGCCTAAAAGCCTTTCAATGTCGGCTCTTGCCTTAGTGCCTATTTTCTTGAGCATTTCGCCGTTTTTGCCTATAACGATACCCTTGTGGGAAGCCTTTTCGCAAAAAACATTTGCGGAAACATCATAAAAATCTCTGCCCTCACGCTTTTTCATTTCCGTCACTTCAACGGCTATTCCGTGGGGAATTTCTTCATTCAGCAGAAAGAGAGCCTTCTCCCTTATAATTTCGGAAACAAGCTGTCTCTCCGTCTGGTCGGTTATCATATCCTCGGGGTAATATTTAGGTCCTACAGGTAAGCCGTCACGGATAAGCTTTTTAAGCTCATCGGCATTTGTGCCTTTAAGAGCCGAAAAGGGCAAAATTTCTTTAAAATCAAGAACCCTTCTGTATGCGTCTATAACCTTTAAAAGCTCATCTTTTTCAACCGTATCGATTTTATTTATAATCAAATATACCGGTGCCTTAACCTCTTTAAGCCTGTCGATAATATCCCTGTCTGACTTTTTAATCTCGCTGAAGGGTTCCACAACGTAGAGAACAATATCAACCTCTTTCAAGGCGTTTTCAGCGGACTTAACCATATAATCGCCTAACTTGCTCTTAGGGTTATGAAGTCCCGGTGTGTCTATGAAAACAGCCTGAAACTCGTCTGTGGTCAAAATAGTTTTAATTTTATTTCTTGTGGTTTGGGGTCTGTGGCTCATAACCGCAATTTTCTCCCCTATAAGCAAATTCATAATTGTGGATTTTCCCACGTTGGGTCTGCCCACAATTGAAACAAACCCCGATCTGAAATCTTCATTCATTATATTTTCACTCCATAAATTTTCTTTACATTTTCCATTTTGGAAGCCATATTTACAAGCATAAGGTCAAGAACAGTCACCGCCGCCATTGCTTCAACCACTACAACGGCTCTGGGTACGATTATAGGGTCATGCCTGCCCTTTATGACAATTTCTTCCTCTTTGCCGTTTCTGTTTACAGTCATTTGGGGCTGAGAAATGGAAGGTGTAGGCTTAAAAGCGGCTCTCAGAATTATTTCATCGCCATCGCTCATTCCCCCTAAAACGCCGCCGGAGGAATTTTTTGCCTTCGCCGTCTTTCCGTCCTTTATAAAGAAGGGGTCGTTGTTTTCCGAACCTTTTTTAAGGCTTGCGCCGAACCCTTCGCCAAGCTCAACTCCCTTAACAGCCCCTATTGACATAACGGCCTTTGAAAGTGCTGCATCAAGCTTGTCAAAAACAGGCTCCCCGATGCCAACGGGCATACCCGAAATTCTGCATTCCACAACGCCCCCAACTGAGTCAAGGTCTGACATAGCCTTTTCCATAAGCTCAGAAGCCTTAACTGCCGCCTCCTTATCAGCCATACAAAGAGGATTGTTAAAAACCTCGTCCTTGTCAACAGTTTTTCCTTCTATGCTTCCTACGGATTTTGTAAAGGCGAAAATTTCTACCCCAAGCTCCTTAAGGGCGGCTCTTGCTACAGCCCCCGCCGCAACTCTGGAAAGAGTTTCACGCCCTGAAGAACGCCCTCCCCCTCTGTAGTCTCTGAAACCGTATTTGCTGTCGAAGCAGAAATCAGCGTGACCGGGTCTGTAAACATTCATTATGTTTCCATAGTCACGTGACCTTTGATCCTGATTGAAAACCGCAAGAGAAATAGGCGTTCCCGTAGTTTTTCCCTCGAAAACCCCCGAAAGAATTTCAACCTTGTCCCCCTCCTGACGCTTAGTGCCGAATTTAGAAGCCCCGGGCTTACGCCTGTCTAAATCCTTTTGAATAATTTCTTCATTCATAATAAGCCCCGAAGGACAGCCGTCTATAACAACCCCCAAAGCCTTCCCGTGAGACTCGCCCCAAGTGGTTATTCTGAAAATATTTCCAAATCCCGAACCTGCCATATTAATTCCTCATTTCAAATATAGTATCTTTATATTTATTTTAACAAATAACGGCTTCATAATCAACTATTTTTTGGTATAAGAAAGCCGCAAAGCTTTTGACCCTGCGGCTGTAATAGTTTTTATTATGTTTTTACGAGACTGACGGCGGATAAAGCGTTACCTTTATGGTAAAGGGACTGCCGTTTCTCAAGCCCGAAACCTCCACCACATCGTTTGCAGAGCAGTTTCTGACGCACTCAACAAGCTGGGTTGAGCTGAAAATAGACTCGCCGTTAAATGATGTAATAACGTCCCCTGCCTGAATACCTGCTAAATCGGCGTTTCCGCCTTCTGTTACGTCAACAACATATGCGCCTGCCGCTGTACCCAAAACAGAAGCATATTCCGTAGGCACAGACTGAACAGTTACGCCTAAGGTAGGTGCGCTTTCCCCTGCCGCAAGCTTTTCAAAAATGGGGGCTGCTACGTTTGAAGTAATCGAAAAGCCCATGCCCTCGATTGTTTCGCTGGCAAACTTAGCTGTATTAATTCCTATAACCTCGCCTTTATCATTAAACAGAGGACCTCCGGAGTTGCCTTCGTTAATGGCTGCGTCTGTCTGAATAACATTCAGAGTCTTGCCCTGAAGGTTGATCTGCTTTGAAATTACGCTGACAATGCCCGATGTTGCGGTAATACCCTCGCCTAAAGCGTTGCCTATGGCAATAACAGGGTCGCCGGGCTGCATAAGGTCAGAATCTCCGAAGGCGGCAATTGTTACCTCGGTTATGCCCACTGCCTGAAGGTCTGCAGCCGTTACGGAAACTACTGCCAAATCGGCATTTTGGTCTACCCCTACAACCTTTCCGGCAACAGCGGAGTTTTCGTTAAAGCTGACCGTAATATCTGTTGCACCGCTTATAACGTGATTGTTTGTGGCAATATAAACATTGTAGGCATCCTTTGCGAACACGAAGCCCGAGCCGCTGCCGTCGATCTCGGTTGTTCCGAAAAACCAGTCCTCACTGTAAGCTACAGTGCTTATGGCAACAACGGAAGGCTTAACCTGCTTTATAATTTGAACTCTGTTTTGAGAAGCTTCATAAATACTGTCGGCAACAAGAGCCATAGGAACGGCTTCGTCGCCCTGACTGTAAAGACCGCCGTTTTCTGTTTCCGTTTCAGTCTCCGTCTCTGTTGTAGAAGCGCTCTTGGTTTTGGGAATAAGCCTTCCCATAGTGCCCGAAGCTGAAAGCCCGAAGCTGACCGAACCGAGACACAGAGCCAAAACAACAACGCTTATAACCAAATTTCTGTAAAAATGACTTTTCTGCGGTTTTTTCACCTGTTTTTCCTGAGAGGGCACGTCAAAATATTTGCCTATAACCTCATCGGGAGTTTTTTCTTCTCTCAATTCATTATTTTCAAATTCACTCATAACCCATACCTCTTTTTAATTAAAACTCGTTATAATTTTCAAGAACAGCGGTAACCTCCATAGACTCTCTGCCGTTTCTTACAAAGCTGATTGTAATAGAGTCTCCTACGCTGTGTGAAGCTATGATGCTCTGAAGGTCAGCCTGTGATGTTACGGCTGTTCCGTCAACGGCTGTAATAATATCGGTAGCTCTTATGCCTGCTTTTTCCGCTGCACTGCCTGAGTTAACCTCCTGAACGAATACACCTGTTATGTCGATGTTATACATCTGTCTGAAGTTGTCTGTAATTGTGAAGCATACAACGCCCAGATAAGGCTTTTCAACTGTACCCTTCTCTATAAGCTGGTCGATTATTGTAACTGCGGTGTATGAAGGAATTGCATAGCCTGTACCCTCAACTGTTGAGGAGCCTGTTTTAGCTGTGTTTATACCTATAACCTGTCCGTCAAGGTTTACCAAAGCGCCGCCTGAGTTGCCGGGGTTAATAGCTGCGTCTGTCTGTAAAACAACAAGGTTCTTTCCGTCGATGCTTATGCTCTTGTCTTTGGCGCTTATAATACCCATTGTTACTGACTTGCCTGTGCCTAAAGCGTTTCCTATTGCGAGAACGGTTTCGCCTATTTCAACTGAGTCAGTGCTTACAAACTCAACGGCTTTAACCTCTGTTATGCCTGCATCGTTAAGAGCCTGCTTGCTTACCTTAATAACGGCTAAGTCGTTTTCTGCGTCCTTGCCTACAAGGGTAGCGAAAATCTGTTCCTCACCTGTTATTGAAATGGCAACAGAGCTTGCGCCGTCTACAACGTGGTTATTTGTAACGATATAAACATCGTCTCCGTCAACCTTATAGATTATACCTGAGCCGGAGCCTGTGGCTTCATAGGTCTGATTCCAAATATTTGTGGTGCTTACTGTAATGCTTATGTTCACAACAGATGCTTCAACAGCTTTGAAAACCTCTGAAACGCTGTTGTAGTTTGCAGTGTAGATTATGGGAAGCTCTTCACCGCTGCTTGTGCCTAAGCTTATGTCGCTTCCGCTTGCGGCAACAACGCCGCCGTTTTTATATAAGTAGCTGCCTATGCCGCAGCCCGTACTGACAGAAGCCGCCAAAACAACAACCCCTGCAGCCACAGCAGCAGCACGCTTAAGGAAGCTGTTTCCCGTTTTTCTCTCATCGGTTAAAATAACAGTGGTTTTCTCAGGCTGTTCAAAGCCGTTATAAACCGGCTGAGGCTCGGGGTTAAAGCCTTCTGTTTCCGCTTCAGCCGCTTCGATGCTTTCGGAAGCAGTGCTTTCGGCTTCAAGACTTTCTGTTTCTTCTGCTCTGACTTCCTGTTCCTCAATGATTTCTTCATTTGTTAAATCAAGATTTTTTTCATCATTGTATTCATTCATTATATATTCATTCCTTTCGTATCTTTAATTTTAAAGCAAGAGTTCTTAACAATTTCTCCTTGAACCCTTTACAGAT
>JAJBVU010000338.1 GCA_020859645.1 Eubacterium sp.
GATTTTATATATGAATATAATTGAAAAAATTTTCGGAACATACAGCGATAAGGAGCTTAAGCGAATTAAGCCCGTTGTTGCCAAAATAAATGCTTTGGAGCCTGAAATGGAAAAGCTTTCAGACGATGAGCTTAAAGCAAAAACCCCTTATTTTAAGGAGCTTCTTTCACAGGGCAAAACCCTTGACGATATTCTGCCCGAGGCTTTTGCCGTTGTCAGAGAGGCTTCTAAAAGAGTTTTGAATATGCGCCATTTTGACGTTCAGCTTATAGGCGGAGTTGTTTTGCACCAGGGCAGAATTTCCGAAATGAAAACAGGTGAAGGAAAAACCCTTGTTTCAACTCTTCCGGCGTATCTTAACGCCCTTGAGGGAAAAGGCGTTCATATCGTAACCGTAAACGAATACCTTGCTAAGCGTGATGCCGAGTGGATGGGTCAAATTCACGAATTTTTGGGTCTGACCGTTGGCGTAAACCTTCATGATATGTCAAAGCCCGAAAAGCAGGAGGCTTATAACTGCGATATTACTTATTCAACCAACAACGAGCTGGGTTTCGACTACCTGAGAGACAATATGGTAGTTTATGAAAAGGATATGGTTCAGAGAGGGCTTCACTATGCCATAGTGGACGAGGTTGACTCCGTTCTTATTGACGAAGCCAGAACCCCTCTTATTATTTCAGGCGCAGCAGGCAAGTCAACAAAGCTTTATGACCTTGCCAATGCCTTCGCAAGAACCCTTACAAAGGGACGTATTTTAAACGAGCAGGAAGCCCTTAACCCCCTTATCAGAGAGGAAATGCAGGAGGAGGGCGACTTTGTTGTTGACGAAAAGGGCAAGACTGTTTCCCTTACACAGGAGGGTGTTGTAAAGGCTGAAAGATATTTCGCAATCAAGAACCTTTCCGACCCCGAAAATATGGAGCTTCAGCATTACATCAACAATGCCCTTAAGGCAAACTATAATATGGCTCTTGATCAGGACTATGTTGTTAAAGACGGCGAAATCGTTATTGTAGACGAGTTTACGGGACGTATGATGCCCGGCAGACGTTATTCCGATGGACTTCATCAGGCAATAGAAGCAAAGGAAGGAGTAGAGGTTAAGCGTGAAAGCAAGACCCTTGCCACAATTACCTTCCAGAACTTCTTCAATAAATATGACAAGAAAGCAGGTATGACAGGTACCGCACAGACAGAAGAGGGCGAGTTCAGACAGATTTACGGTATGGACGTTGTTTGTATTCCCACAAATATGCCCGTAATCAGAAAGGACCTTGGAGATCAGGTTTATCAGACAGAAGCCGGAAAGCTTCGTGCCGTTGTTGCCGCAATTAAAGAAGCCCACGAGAAAAATCAGCCTGTTCTTGTAGGTACGGTTACAATCGACAAGTCAGAGCTTATTTCCTCTATGCTTAAAAGAGAAAGAATACCTCATCAGGTTTTGAACGCCAAATATCATGAGAAGGAAGCAGAGATTGTTGCCCTTGCCGGTGAACCGGGGGCAGTTACAATAGCTACCAACATGGCAGGACGTGGTACCGATATTAAGCTTGGTGAAGGCGTTGCGGAATTAGGCGGTCTTAAAATAATAGGTACGGAAAGACACGAGTCAAGACGTATCGACAATCAGTTAAGAGGACGTTCCGGCAGACAGGGCGACCCCGGCGAATCCAGATTTTACATTTCTCTTGAAGATGACCTTATGCGTCTTTTCGGTTCAGAAAAGGTGGCTAAGGCTATACAGGCTATGGGACTTCCCGAGGACGAGCCCATTGAAGCCAAAATGCTTACAAAGGCAATCGAAAATGCTCAGAAGAAGGTCGAGTCAAATAACTTTGCCACAAGAAAGCATCTTCTTGAATATGACCAGGTTATGAATGAACAGAGAGAAATCATATACGCCGAAAGACGTGAGGTTCTCTCAGGGGGCAGCCTTAAGGATAAAATTCTCAATATGATAGAAGCTGTTATTAACAGAGAAATCACCGCCCATGCTCCGGCTGATTCAAACCCCGACGAGTGGGATATGGCTGCACTTAATGACAGAATGTCCAAAATATTTATGCTTGCTCCCACAATATTAACAGAGGAAGAGCTTAAGGGTGAAACCTTTAAGAGTCAAGATCTTGAGGAAAGGCTTGTAACAGCCGCTAAGGCAGCTTATGAAGAAAAGGAAGCCGAGTTCGGCGAGGAAATGATGAGAGAGGTTGAAAGAGTTATTACTCTCAAGGTTGTTGACCAGAAGTGGATGAGCCATATTGACGATATGGATCAAATGCGTCAGGGCGTCAGCCTTCACTCTCTTGCTCAAAGAGACCCCTTGGTTGAATATAAATTTTTAAGCTATGATATGTTTGACGAGCTGAGCCAAAACATTCAGGACGATGTTGTCAGAGGGCTTTTCCATGTAAGACCTGCCGCACCTGTTGAAAGAGAACAGGTTGCCGAGCCTGTTGCTACAAATAAGGACGATACGGCTGTCAGCGGTCCCAAGGTGAGAAAGGACAAGAAAATCGGCAGAAACGATCCCTGTCCCTGCGGCAGCGGAAAGAAATATAAGCATTGCTGCGGCAAAAACGCATAAAGAAAAGTATAGATTTAATTTGAAAGGTGTGTATAAATATGCTTGCGCTTGACCAAATAAAACAGGAGCTTTCAAAGTATGATGAAAAGCTTCAGGAGCTGGGCGACAGCTTAAATATAGAAGAAGCCAAAAGCAAGATAGAAGAGCTTGAAGAAACTGCCGGAGATCCGGATTTTTGGAACGATATGGACTCTGCTCAAAAAATATTGCAGCAGACAAAGCATTTAAAGGATAAAGTAGAGGGCTTTAACTCCCTTAGGGATACTTATGAGGAAATTTTACTTCTTGTGGAAATGGGCAATGAGGAAAATGACGAAAGCTATGTTCCCGAAGCTAAGGATATGAAGGACAAGTTTTTGCAGAGGTTTGAGGAGCTTCGAATTTCCACCCTGCTTACGGGAGAATATGACAACAGCAACTGTATCGTTACTCTTCACTCAGGAGCCGGCGGAACAGAAGCCTGCGACTGGACGAGTATGCTCTACCGTATGTACGGAAAGTGGTGCGACTCTCACGGCTTTACAGCTGAAGAGCTTGACTTTTTAGCCGGTGACGAAGCAGGAATTAAATCCGTAACCTTCAGAGTTGAGGGCGAAAACGCCTACGGACTTTTGAAGAGCGAAAAGGGCATTCACCGCCTTGTCAGAATTTCACCCTTTGATGCAGCCAAAAAGCGTCATACCTCCTTTGCGTCCTGTGATGTTATGCCCGAAATCGATGATGACATTGATTTCGAAATCAACCCCGATGATATTGAAATGCAGGTGTTCCGTTCAAGCGGCGCCGGCGGTCAGCATATCAACAAGACCTCCTCTGCTGTAAGACTTATTCATAAGCCAACAGGGGTTGTTGTAAGCTGTCAGACCCAAAGAAGCCAGCTTCAAAACAGAGAAACCTGTATGAAGATGCTTAAGTCTAAGCTTTATGAAATGGAAAGAGAAAAGCAAATGGAGAAGCTTGCGGACATAAGAGGCGAGGTTAAAAAAATAGAGTGGGGCAGCCAAATCCGTTCATACGTTTTCCAGCCCTACACTATGGTTAAGGACATAAGAACCGAAGAGGAAACAGGGAACATAAGCGCTGTTATGGACGGAAAAATCGACAACTTTATAAACGCTTATCTTAAATGGATTAACACGTGAGGATGAGCGTTGCCGCTTTCGCAAAAATGTAAGCATTTTTGCGAATATTTCAAGGTAGAAACCATCAAGTTTTCCGCAAAGTTGATACTTCGTATCAACTTCACAGAAAAGTTTCTGTCCTCAGGCGGGCAAAGCTCGCCTTGCGGATTAAAGTCTGCGACGCTGTCTGAGAATAAGCAGTTTGCAAATTTTAATAATTTGGTGCTAATTGGCTTATTGATAAGAGAGGTTTAAGGATAATGAAGGAAGTTTATGTAAAAGCGGAGTTTGAAGGCTCACGCCTTGACAAGCTTTTGTTTAAGCATTTGAATAATGCCCCGAAATCCCTTGTTTTTAAGCTTTTGCGTAAAAAGACAATTAAGCTTAACGGAAAAAGGGCATCGGGCAGTGAAATTCTTAAAGAAGGGGATATTATATCCCTTTTTTTAAGTGATGAAACCTACAACAGCCTTAAAAAGGAAATCGAAATCAAGAAATCCAACATTAATTTTGATATTGTCTATGAGGATGACAATATTTTAATTGCGGATAAGCCTTTCGGAATGCTGACGCAGGCTGACAGGGCAGGGGCTGACTGCCTAAACCAAAGGCTTTTGTCCTATGTCTATGAAAAGGGGGAGCTTAAAGAAGGCTTTGTTCCCTCAGTCTGCAACAGGCTCGACAGAAACACAGGGGGTCTTGTGGCTTTCGGAAAAACCTATATAGGGGCAAGAGAGCTTAGCCTGGGCTTTAAAGAGCATTTTATAGAAAAATATTATTTTGCGGTGGTTAAGGGTGTTTTTAAAGAGCCGAAAACTGTTAAGCTTTGGCACTTAAAGACAGAGGACAACAGGGCTGTAATTTCAGCCCAAAGAAAAGAAGGGGCTAAAGAAACAGTTACGGAAATTTATCCCGTAAAAAATAACGGAAGCTTTACCCTGATTAAAATTAAGCTTATAACAGGCAAAACCCACCAAATAAGGGCGGTTCTTTCTTATTTGGGTTATCCTGTAATCGGCGACTTAAAATACGGCGACAAAAAAACAAATATATATTTTAAAGAAAAATACGGCTTAAGCGGTCAGTTTTTGTACTGCGGAGAGATGATTTTTAATGTTGAGGGCAGAAATTTATCCGCTTTAAAGTCCTTAAAGGTCAGAGGAAGGCTCAAGGATAACAAAAAAAATATAATTTGGACAGAATTTGGGCTTGATTTATAACAAAATTAATGGTAGAATAAAAACGCTATGGAAGAACAGAATATTTGACAAACAATAATTAAAGAAACGAGGACTATTGACAG
>JAJBVU010000053.1 GCA_020859645.1 Eubacterium sp.
TTTTTTCATATAAGTTCTCTACTTTAACATAGTAGCTTTTTATTACAGTAAAAATTATACAAAAAATTTTTCTATTGTCAACATAAATATTTGTATATGAACTTACATTTTGCTTTAAAACATAAGTCTTTTTAATCTTGTTAGGTTATATTTTCAAATTTTTGTTGCAAAATATTCCCTGAGGGTTTATAATGACAATGAATAATGTTGTAAATATTTTTTTCGGAGAGAACTGCTTATGGAAACAATTGTTGTAATTATGGAAAAGGATCCCAAAACGGGATTTTTGGATAAGGAGATTGAAAGCCTTTCAATTTCAAAAAATGTTGAATATATTGTAAACCTATATGCTCAGGGCGACCGGCTTTTTATTAAGCTTTCGGACGAAAAGGAGCTTAAGGACTGGGAGTTTGACGCAGTCTATGATTATTTTGACCCGGAGGTCTTTTCGGGCAGAGTCTCAGAGGTTAAAGAGGTGGAGGACAGCTATAACCCCACCTGGGAGCTGAACCTGCCTTTTAACAGAGACAATATTGAAGAGACGGAGAAAAACGTCTGTGAAATTTTGGAGATTTTCAAGAAGGAAATTAATGATGTTTATGAAGCCTGCAGGGATAAGGAAGCAGACTATCTTTCTTAAAAATATAAAGGAGATGTTACTTAATGAAGAAAAACAACAAGGAGAAGAACGATGTTTTGCTGCTTATTGTGCTTGTTATTGTTATAATTTGTATGATAGCATTTTTCATTATAAGCAGACTGGGCAGCGGCTCTAATCTCGATAAGGACGTTTCCGTTGTGGAAACAGATGAGGAAATCGAAACTGAAACAGAAGCGGCTACAGAAGGCACAACAATCGACCTTTTGGATTTAACAGTTGAGGCTGTTGAGCTTAACGAAGCCCTTTATACAGCGGTAGGAGAGTTAAATCAAAGCCTTCAGACATTTTATGAGGATAATTATGATTCGGGCAGACTTGTAAGCGTTTACAGCTATATGTATGATGCAGATACTATGGTGCCTATAGAAGCGGACGAGGTCAGCGAAAATGTTCCCGATGAGCTTAAATATGTAAATCTTCTGCTTATTAAGCCGGGAGATTTTGAGGTCTGCGAGAATTCCGAATATGATGTTGATGTGAGAGTTGAGGATATAATGCCCTTTACATCTGTTTTGACTGATCAGGGCTATCTTGTTTCTTCCGTTGACTACGCCGGAGGAGTTTTAACGGAGGACGACTACAGAAGCCTTATTATGAGATATAACTGCAGCCACGGCGAAATTACTTCGCCCGAAAAAGGCACTTCTGCATATGAAATGATTTACAACAAGGTTGCGGAAGAGTGGGGCGAAGGCAGTACTGTCGACGTAAAATATATGGGCTTTGACGATAAATACGGTATAGTTGTAGCCAACACCTTGGAAAAACCCAAGGAATTTAAGGAATATCTCTTTACAAAATCCGGCAGCTCATGGACAATCAAAAATAAAAAGCTTGCAGATAAGGAAAATGTAAAGCAGTATATAAATGAGCTTTATCCCGATTTGGATCTTGCCCTTTTGCCCTATTATAATTTGGCTCTTTATGACGATTTCAAAACAGGTCTTACGGGCTATTATGATACAATTGTTGCCAACAGCGAGCTGGGTGTAACGGAAGCGGATCTCACTGATGTATATTGTCTTTACTCAGACGGCTTTATTTACTATGAGTTTGCAAACGAAAAGAGAGTTGTGGGATATGTGGATGACGAAGGTGTTTTGACATTCTATAAGGCTGAGTCTACCGATCAGGCTGTGGCTTTAATGGCGAGCCTTTCAGACAATCCCCCTGTGTTCATCATAAAGTTTTCGTAAAAACGGAAATATAAAGTTTTAGTGCAATTTATGCGGATTATTTGAAAAAATGCTTGACAATGATTAAAACAGGGTGTATAATTATCGGCGAATGAAAAATTTTCTAAGCTTTAAGGCTTAAATATATTTATGGAGGAAAAATTTCATGGCTAATATTAAATCCGCTAAAAAGCGTATCTTGGTTATTAACAAGAAAACCTTAAGAAACAAGATGATTACTTCCGCTACAAAGACAGCTATTAAAAAGGTTGTTAAGGCTGTTGAAGCAGGCAATAAGGAAGAGGCTCAGAAGGCTCTTTCAGCTGCTGTTAAGGCAATGGATATGGCTTGTTCCAAGGGTGTTTATCACAAAAACCACGTTTCGAGAAAGAAGTCACGTCTTGCAAAGCTTGTTAATAAATTAGGCTGATAATCGACTGAATTAAACGCCGTCCCTTTTGGGGCGGCTTTTTGTTGTACGGCAAAAAATAAAACTGCCTGCTATGCAGGCAACCCCCGGCAGCTTGGCTTCAATCAGATTCGGATATTCTTTAAATAAGTTACAATGAATTTTTATTATTTTTTAATTTACACTGTACTAAAGGGAAAAATTGTGTTAAAATAGTATATAGTTGACAGAATTTTTTTTAAAGCCCTGTCGGCTTTAAAGATTGTATATGTTTTTCGGAGGTTTTTATGAGGATAGTTATTGTGGGCTGCGGAAAGGTGGGCTATACCTTAGCCGAGGTCTTAAACGATGAGGGACATCAGCTGACTGTTATCGACAGTAAGGAAGAAAACCTTTTAAATCTGACCGATAACTTAGACGTTATGGGGCTTACGGGCAACGGCAGCAGCTATAGAGTGCTTACTGAAGCAGGCATTAAGGACACCGACCTTTTGATTGCGGTGACAAACAAGGACGAAATTAATCTGCTGAGCTGTCTTGTTGCTAAAAAAGCCGGCAACTGCAGAACCATAGCAAGGGTCAGACACCCGGAATATTATGATGAAATAAGGTTTATAAGCGAGGAACTGGGTCTTTTTATGGCTATAAACCCGGAGCTTGCTGCGGCAACGGATATTTTCAACCTTGTGAGAGCCCCTTCGGCTATGGAAATCGACAGCTTTGCAAAGGGAAAAGCCAATATGGTTAAGCTGACCTTGCCGACAGGCTCCCCATGGGCAGGGAAAAGAGTTAAGGAGCTCCCCATAAAGGGTCTGCCTTTTTTGGTGAGCATTATTGACAGACAGGGCTCTGTGGTTATTCCCAACGGCGACAGTATGATTAAAGCTGGGGACAACCTCTATGTTGTTACAGCTCCTTCCGATATGGAAAGGCTTTTCACCTCCATAGGTGTTAAAACAAAGCCTATTAAAGACGTTATGATAGCCGGAGGAGGCACTATCAGCTATTACCTTGCAAAAATGCTTGTTAAAAACAAGATTAAAACCACTATTATTGTGCCCAGCTTTGAAAGATGTCAGGTTTTAAGCGAGCTTTTGCCAAACGCCATAATTATTCACGGCGACCCGACGGATCAAAACATTCTTCTTGAAGAGGGTCTTGCAAATATAGACGCATTTGTGTCTCTGACAGACTATGACGAAGAAAATATTATGCTTGCGCTTTTCGCAGGGAAGTATTCAAATGCAAAGCTTATTACAAAGGTTGACAAAATGAACTTTGAAAAAATGGTGCATAACTTCCCTATAGGCAGTATTATTACCCCTAAGGCTATTACTGCGGAGCAGATGATAAGATGTGTCAGAAGTATGCAGTCCGCTATGAACAGCAATGTGGAATCTGTTTATAAATTAGCCGACGGCAGAGTTGAATCATTGGAGTTTGTTGTAAACGGCAGCTCAAAGGTTACAAACAAGCCTATAAGAGATCTTAAGCTTAAAGAGGGAATATTGATTTCCACAATCATAAGAAACGGTAAAATTGTTATCCCTACGGGAAATGACGAAATTAAAATAAACGACAGAGTTATAGTTGTTACAACACATAAAAAAATTACTGACCTACAGTATATTCTTGAAGGGTGAGCAATATGAATCATAAAAGCATAGTTTTTTTATTGGGCTGGATAATTAAAATAGAAGGGCTTTTTATGGCTCTGCCAACCCTTGCCGCTGTAATTTACAGAGAAAAGGCGGGGTGGTATTTTTTGGGCGTCGGCGTTTTTGCCTTTGTCTTAGGGTCTGTTTTGACATACTTTAAGCCCTATAACAACAGATTTTACGCAAGAGAGGGCTTTGTAACCGTTTCTTTGGGCTGGATTGTATTAAGTCTCATAGGGGCTTTGCCCATTTATTTATGCGGAGAATTTCCCAAATATATTGACGCTGTTTTCGAAATAGTTTCGGGCTTTACAACAACCGGCGCAAGCGTCTGCCCCGACGTTGAGGCTTTAAGCCGCTGTGTTAATCTTTGGCGGTGCTTCTCCCACTGGATCGGCGGTATGGGGGTTCTTGTTTTCGTGCTTGCTATTTTGCCCCTTGCAGGGGGAGGTCAAAACCTTAAGCTTATGAAGGCTGAAAGCCCCGGACCTTCCGTCAGTAAGCTTGCTCCCAAGCTAAAGGACAGTGCCCTTTACCTTTACGGAATTTATATGGCGCTGACGATAATTATGTTTGCGCTTCTGGTTTTGGCAAAAATGCCTGTTTACGACTCTCTCTGCACCGCAATCGGTACAGCCGGAACAGGAGGCTATGGAATAAAGGGTGACTCCATAGGCAGCTACAGCCCCTTAATTCAAAACATATGTACAGTTTTTATGTTTTTGTTCGGGGTGAACTTTAACTTTTACTTCCTTATTTTGATTAAAAGAGTTAAGGACGCTTTTTCAATAGAAGAGGTGCGGTGGTATTTTATTGTTTACGTCACTGCTTCTGTTTTAGTGGCTCTTTCCGTCACATCTCAGGGCGGCGGCTTCTTTAACAATCTTCACCACGCCTTTTTCCAGTGTGCTTCCGTTATGACAACAACAGGCTTTTCCACTGTGGATTTTGACCTGTGGCCCCAGTTTGCAAAAATGATTATGATAGGGCTTATGTTTGTGGGGGCTGGTGCTGGGTCAAAAGGGGGCGGCATGAAGGTTTCACGGTTTATTATTTATTTCAACACCGCCAAAAA
>JAJBVU010000032.1 GCA_020859645.1 Eubacterium sp.
ATTTTATAATGTATTATAAGTTTGTAAAAATGAAAATTCTACAATCATAAAAATGAAAAATTATGACGATGTCAAGGTCTGAAAAAATCGGCTGTGACAAATATATACAAAGATATGGCATATAAAAAGCCCCTGTCCGGTTTTCAGACAGGGGGGGTATGTTAATCTGTTTTGGGCTTATCCTTTTTAACTGCGGTTATGGGAATAAAGGGGTCTCTGTCCGGCTTAGGGTCGGGCTTGTTTTTGGCTTTTGCGGCGTCATAGAAATACATCTGCGAATGGATGGGCGCCTTGCCTCTTCTGTCTGTGTGGCGGTAGGTTCCGTCGGGAAGCATAACCCTTGCTTTTATTGTGTCATTCAGAGTTGTTTCCAATATGTCCGAAACCTCTTTTTTAAGATCCTCGTCCTCTACCAAGAAAGCCGCTTCAACACGTCTGTCTAAATTCCTCGGCATCCAGTCTGCGCTTGAAAGCCATATGTTGGGGCTTCCGCCGTTTTCAAAGCGGTAAATTCTGGAATGCTCCAAAAATCTGCCTACTATGCTTGTTACACGAATAGTCTCGCTTACTCCCTCAACTCCGGGGCGCAGACAGCAAATTCCTCTGACTACAAGGCGGATTTCAACCCCGGCTGACGCAGCTTCATAAAGAGCCTTTATAATGCCTTTATCAACAAGTGAGTTCATTTTAGCGGAAATTCCCGCTTTTAAACCCTGTCTTGCGTTTTGGGTTTCGTTTTTAATGCTTCTTATAAGCATATCTCTTAAGCCTGTGGGCGCCGCCGCAATCTTCTGAAAATCCGTGGATTTTGAATAGCCCGTCAGCACGTTAAACAGCTTTGAAACGTCTGCGCCGTAGGCCTCCTTGGCGGTGAACATACCCAAATCGGTATAAAGCTTAGCGGTTTTATCGTTGTAGTTGCCTGTTCCCAAATGTACATATCTGTGTATTCCGTCGGGCTCTTTTCTGACCACCATACAAAGCTTGCAGTGTGTCTTTAAGCCCACTAAGCCGTAAACAACGTGACAGCCTGCCTTTTCAAGCTTTCTCGCCCAGTTTATGTTGTTTTCCTCGTCAAAACGTGCCTTAAGCTCAACCAAAACCGTAACCTGTTTTCCGTTTTCAGCTGCCTGAATAAGGGCGCTTATAATAGGAGAATTTCCCGATACTCTGTAAAGAGTCTGTTTTATAGCCAAAACAAGGGGATCTTTAGCGGCGGTTTTAACGAAGCCTACTACACAGTCAAAGCTTTCATAGGGGTGGTGAACCAAAATGTCCTTTTCCTTAATAGCATCAAATATTTTTTTGTCCTTAAATGCCTTTACTGCTATAGGAGGCATAGGCCCGTCGCAGAGAGCCTCACAGCCATTTATATCCGCTATGGCAAAGCCGGCGGTTAAATCTAAAATTCCGCTTATGTCATAAACATAGTCGGGGCTGACTTCTATTTTATCTGAAAGAAAGCCGTAGGATTTTTTGCTTATGCCCTTTTCAACCTCAAGGCGAACGGGCTCGCCCCATTTTCTCTTCTTTATAGACTGCTCTATTTCCACCATAAGGTCATGGCGTTCGTCCTCATCGATTTCAAGGTCTGAATTTCTGGTTACTCTGAAAGCCGAAACGGAAACAACCTTAAACCCGGGGAAAAGCTTGGGGGCAAAGTGTTTAATTATGTCCTCGGAAAACATAAAGCTTCTTTTGCCGTCCTCTGTTTGGGGAAGCTCTATAAGTCTGGGTGTAACGGAAGGCACCTCTATAACCGCAAATCGGTCCTCTTCGCCTTCGATTTCAACAATCAGGTTAAGGCTTTTGTTATAAACCAAGGGGAAGGGTCTTGCGCCGTCAATAGCCATAGGTGTAAGTATTGGGAAAAGGGTCTGATCAAAATAGCTTTTCACAAAGTCCTTTGCGTTAGGGTCAAGCTCATCATATTTCTTAAAGAAAATTCCGTTTTCCGAAAGTGCGGGAATTAAGCTGCGGTTTAAACAGTTATACTGCTTTGCCACCATTTCATGAGTACGCTCCGAAATTTTTTTAAGCTGAACGGAAGGGGTAAGACCCGATGAATCGGGGGTTGTTTTCCCTGCATAAAACTGCTCCATAACGCCTGCCACACGCACCATAAAAAACTCGTCCATATTTGAAGCGGTTATTGCCAAAAACTTAAATCTTTCCATAATTGGGTTAGACTTGTCGAAAGCCTCTTCAAGAACTCTCTCGTTAAATTCGAGCCAGCTTAATTCTCTGTTTATATACAGTGCATGATTGTCAAGATCCGCCATTTTAGATCACACTCCTTTTTACAAGTACGGGCTTTATTCCGAAAACGTCGGCAAAAAGCTCAGACCTTGCTGCGAAAATGAGCTTTTCAAGCTCTATGTTTTTATATGTTGAAAGGGTAATTGTAAGCTTGCTCCCCTTTAACTTTATGTTTATATCGTCATATTTCTCGCCGTAGCCGCTGTTTACAGCCACTGCAAGACGCAAAATTGCACACAGCTTCGAAACAACGCTTCTGTCCTCGGGGCTTAAGGAGGAATATTCCTCATATTTCATATCGGGCATAGTATTTCCGTGGAAGAAGGCGACAGCTGCCATAATCTGTTTTTCGTTGTCGTCAAGCCCCACTATGTCAAGCCCCCTGATTATGTTATAGGAGTGAAGGCTGTGGCTTTTTTGGTTTATAAACTTGCCTATGTTGTGAAGGATTGCCGTCATCTGCATAAGGAAACGGCGGCGTTTGCCCAAGCCGTGAAGCTTCTTTAATTTGTCGAAAAGCATTAAGGCACAGGTTTCCACCTTCTTTGTGTGGTCTGTGTCGGCTCCGTATTTCGCCGCAATTTTCCATGCGGAAATAATAGCGCTTTGCTCAAGAGAAGCCTGAAGAGCCGAAAATCGTGTGGGGTTAAGCCCCTTTAAAACAAGGCTTTCACCGGCTGTTATTGGCAGGGCAATAATTTTTTCCGCTTTGGAGTGCTTCAAAATACGGCTGCAAATTATGAGAGAGGGAGTTATAATCTCCTGTTTTTCGTGGGAAATTCCGTATTTTTCCTCCAATGAAACAGGAGATTTTTCCTTTGTCTGCTTATAAAAGGCGTTAAAGCTCTGCTTGTCTGTTTCCACAACTCCTGCAGCCTGCTTTCCTCCGCAGAGGGCTGAAATAAGCTCTGCGTCCGCTCCCGTAATTATAACGCCGTTAAGGCTTTCCGGCAGCATTGTTGTTATGGCTTCGGCGTAGGGACGCATATATTCCCTGACTACCTCGTGATAATTTTCTTCCCCCACCTCGTCAAACATATTGCTTAAACGCAAGCCGCCGGTCTTTATAATCATTGTGTCTGTCAAAAGGGCATTTTCCATAAGGGAAATGCTTATGCTGCCTGCCCCTAAGTGAATGACTGCCGCAGAAGCGGTGTATTTTTGGGGCAGAACCGACAGCATAAGTGTGTTTATAAGGTTTTTCTCTTTATTATCGTCTATAATGTTAATGTCAATGCCCGTTTTGTTTTTAATCTGATCCGAAAAATATTCCTTGTTGGCGGCTTCTCTTACGGCGGTGGTGGCTATGGCATAAATTTTTTCCACGCCGTATTCCTTCGTGACCTGAAGAAAGCCGTTTATTATTTCGGCAGTTTTATACATTGTTTCATAGCTTATTTTTCCCGTGCGGAAGGTATCTGCTCCGAGACTTAAGGGGTAGCTTAAGCCCTCGATGATTTTTATGCCATCGCCTTTTTTCTCGCCTATTTTAAGGCGAAGCTCACTCGAAGCAAGCTCTATAACCGCTGTAATATTTTTTTTCATAAAGGAACTTCCTCTCTAATTAGAACCTTAATTTCCGAAGCTTACGCCTATGCTCTTTGCGGAGGCTATAACGGGGCAGTCCATAGGCACGCTCTTAAGCTTGCCTGCTACCTCCGAAAGGGGAACAGGCACAACATCGTTGTTTTTCATACCTACCATATAGCCGTATTTTTCATTCTTTATAAGCTCCGCTGCCTTTGTGCCGAACATTGTGGAAAGAACTCTGTCATAGGGTGAGGGCGAGCCCCCTCTTTGAATATGTCCGGGAACGGTTACTCTCACATCGTGCCATGTCTTTTTGGAGATTTCCTCCGCAACTCTGTAGCCTATGGAGAAATATGAGTTTTCGGCTCTTGCGGCTTTAAACTCCTTCTTGCTCATTTTGCTTTCTTCCAAAGACAGTGCCCCTTCGGCTACAGCCACAATGGAGAAAAGCTTTCCCTCTTTGGTTCTGTTGTCGATTACGTCTGTAATTTTATCTATATCATAAGGAATTTCGGGAATGAGTATAATGTCCGCTCCTCCGGCAACCCCTGCATAGAGATTAAGCCAGCCTGCCTTGTGACCCATAATTTCCACAACAAAAATTCTGCCGTGAGATGTGGCTGTGGTGTGGAGACGGTCGATAACGTCGGTGGCTACGTCAAGAGCCGAATAAAAGCCGAAGGTTACGTCTGTTCCCCAAAGGTCATTGTCTATTGTTTTGGGCAGTGTAACAATGTTCAAGCCCTCTATGCTCAAAAGATTGGCTGTTTTGTGAGTGCCGTTTCCCCCTAAAATAACAAGGCAGTCAAGACCCATTTGTTCGTAGTTCTTTTTCATTGCCTTAACCTTGTCGACGCCGTCGTCCCCTACAACCTTCATCTGCTTGTAGGGCTGGCGTGACGTGCCTAAAATTGTTCCCCCCATAGTCAAAATGCCTGAAAAGGCAGATTTTTCCATAACCTCATATTCTCCGTCTATAAGTCCCTTATAGCCGTCTTTAATTCCGTAAATTTTAACGTCCTTTCCGAAGGTATCGAAAAGAGCTTTTGCAACGCCTCTGATAGCCGGGTTTAAGCCCTGACAGTCTCCTCCGCTGGTAAGTATGCCTATTTTTCTCATAAAACAACCTCTCCTTCTTTCTTCATTGCAGTATTTTAACACATTTTAGGGATTTAGTATACATT
>JAJBVU010000160.1 GCA_020859645.1 Eubacterium sp.
TATGCGGATATTGCATAAGGGGAATGAAAAGACTATTATATAAATCAAGATGTTAGCACTCGATAGAGGTGAGTGCTAACAAAACAATCATAGGAGGTAATAATTTATGAAATTAGTTCCACTCAGTGACAGAATTGTACTCAGAGAATTTAAAGCAGAAGAAAAAACAAAAGGCGGTATTATTCTTACAACCGCTCAGCAGAAAAAGCCCCAGGAGGCTGAGGTTATTGCAGTAGGCCCCGGCAGAGTTGAAGAGGGCAAGGTTGTGCCTATGGATGTTAAGGTAGGCGACAAGGTAATTTATTCTTCATATGCAGGCACAAAGGTTGACCTTGACGATGAAGAATTTATTATTGTAAGAGCCGACGACATTTTGGCAGTTGTAGAGTAAATATTTTTAGGAGGACTGATTAAAAATGGCAAAACAGATTTTATTCGGCACAGAGGCAAGAAACAGTCTTGAAGCCGGTATCAATAAGTTAGCGGATACAGTTAAGGTTACATTAGGCCCTAAGGGCAGAAACGTAGTTTTGGATAAAAAGTTCGGCACACCCCTTATTACAAATGACGGTGTAACAATCGCAAAGGAAATCGAGCTTGAGGACGAAGCAGAGAACATCGGCGCTCAGCTTGTTAAAGAGGTTGCCACAAAGACAAATGATATTGCAGGCGACGGAACAACAACAGCTACTGTTCTTGCACAGGCTATGATTAATGAAGGTCTTAAGAACATCGCAGCCGGAGCAAACGCTATTATCTTAAGAAAAGGTATGGCTAAGGCTACAGACGCAGCTGTTGAAGCAATTAAGGGAATGAGCCAGAAGGTTGACGGAAAGAACCATATCGCTAAGGTTGCTTCAATTTCAGCTTCTGACGAAGAAGTCGGCAAGCTTGTTGCAGACGCTATGGAAAAGGTAACAGGGGACGGCGTTATTACAGTAGAAGAAAGCAAGACTATGCAGACAGAGCTTGACCTTGTAGAAGGTATGCAGTTCGACAGAGGTTATCTTTCACCTTATATGTCAACAGATATGGAAAAGATGATTGCCGAGCTTGACAACCCCTATATTCTTCTTACAACAAAGAAAATCGTAAATATTCAGGATATGCTTCCTCTTCTTGAACAGATTGTTCAGCAGGGCGCAAAGCTTCTTATTGTAGCTGAGGACGTTGAAGGCGAGGCTTTGGGTACACTTGTTCTTAACAAGCTCAGAGGCTCATTCACATGTGTAGCCGTTAAGGCACCCGGCTTCGGCGACAGAAGAAAGGAAATGCTTCAGGATATAGCTGTTCTTACAGGCGCAACAGTAATCTCAGAAGATGTTGCTCTTGACCTTAAGGATGCAACAATCGATATGCTGGGAAGAGCAGGCAGCGTTAAGGTAACTAAGGACGCAACAACAATTGTTGACGGTGCAGGTGACTCCGCAGACATCGCAGCAAGAGTAAACCAGATTAAGGAAGCTATTAAGACAACTACATCTGATTTCGATAAGGAAAAGCTTCAGGAAAGACTTGCCAAGCTTGCAGGCGGTGTTGCCGTAATCAAGGTAGGCGCAGCAACAGAAACAGAGCTTAAGGAAAGAAAGCTTCGTCTTGAGGACGCTTTGGCAGCTACAAAGGCAGCTGTTGAAGAGGGCATCATTGCAGGCGGCGGATCTGCTTATATCCACGCTATTCCCGCTGTTGCTAAGGTTTGCAGCGAGCTTGAAGGCGATGAAAAGACAGGCGCAGCTATTATTCTTAAGGCTCTTGAGGCTCCTCTTAAGCAGATTGTTGAAAACGCAGGTCTTGAAGGCGCTGTTGTTGTAAACAAGGTTAAGGAAACTGAAACAGGCGTTGGCTTTGACGCACTTCACGGCGAATATGTAAATATGGTTGACGCAGGTATTATCGACCCCACAAAGGTAACAAGAAGTGCTCTTCTTAACGCTAACAGCGTAGCTTCAACAATTCTTACAACAGAAGCAGTTGTAGCAGACATTAAAGAACCCGAGCCTCCTATGCCTGCACAGGGCGGCGGAATGGGAATGATGTAAAAGACGCTACGCTAAATCGCTACGCTTTCGCAAAAATGCTTGCACATTTTTGCGAGGGTTTAAGGTAGGAACCATCAAGTTTTCCGCAAACTTGACATAAATGTCAAGTTCACAGAAAAGTTCCTGTCCTCAGGCGGGCAAAGCCCACCTTGCGGATTTAAGTCTGCGACGCTTAAAAAGTTTAAGCTTTTGCAAGATTTAAAGCTTCGGAAGCCGATAGGTTTGATTTGTAAAGCCTACTCAGAGGATTTACGAATGTATTCGGAAACCGAAAAACTTCTGAAGGTTTTCCGCAAAGTTGACAACAAAATAATAAAAAACAACATCCGCAGAGTTGATTTAAAACCAACTCTGCGGATGTTTTGTTTTTTGCGGATGATTATTTTTTTATTTTAGAAATTGCCTGTATTTGATGAGCCGAGGGTGGTTACTTTAGAAGTGACAGTTGAAGAAGCAACCTTTGTTCCCCCTGAAATTGTTCCCCCTGTTGAGAAGCTTTGGCTGTCAAGGCTTCCGCTGTATGTTCCCCCTTTATACATTGTATAGGTTCCTCCGCTTGTAATGCTGTCGGAGCCGAATATAATGCTGTCGGCGGCGTTTTTGGGCGTAAATGCAATAATTACATTTCCGCTTGAATCTGCAAGGGTTACCAGATCACCTGCCGAAACAGTGGTTGACTGACCCTGGTTCTGACCGAACATACTGCCGCCGGGACCCTTATTTCCGCCTGTGTTTCCGCTGTTAGCCGTGCTGTAAACAAGGCTGTAGGCTGTTGAATATGACGATGAGGGGTAAGCCGCCATTTGCGAGCTGCCTGCGGCAACTATAATTCCGCCGTTAAAAGCGAAATAATCCGATGCATTGTCGCCGTAGTCTATTGCGGAGTTTTCACTTGAGTTAGGTCCGTTTACGATGACTGTTCCGCCGTTCATAATAATTGAACCGTTGGAGTCGATTCCGTCGCCGTCCTTAGTGTTTTCACAGTAGATATAGCCGTCATTAATTTCAATATAGCCTGTTGACGCAGTTTGAGCAAAGGGGTTGTCAGAGGATGAAGCGTCGTTTCCTCCTGCTCCGTTTATGCTGTCGTCATCTGAAAGAATAATGAGAGTTCCGCCGTTAATGTAGATATTTGCACCTTCAATTCCCTCATAGCTTTCCGTAATGTTAAGGTCAATGTCGCCTATTGTAAGGGTATCGTCAGCGTGAACACCGTCATCGCCTGTTGAAAGTGTGAAGGTTCCTCCGTTCAGTGTTACGTTTGCGTCAGAGTGGATACTGTCGTCTGTTGTTGTCACAACGAATGTTCCGCCGTCAATTGTTACCGCTGTGTCAGACTTAATGCCCTTTGCGGAAATATCGTCGGAAGTGTCGATTGTTCCTGTTGTGGTCACTGTGACAACAGGGGTACCGCTTATTGAAAGGTCTGAAGCTGCCTGAATACCGTCGCAGTAGGAGGTTGTTGTTACAGTTCCTCCTGTAATTGTGATTGTGCCTGTCTTTGTGTGAATTGCGTCATAGTTGTAGTTTGTGAAGTCTGTAGTTGAAGATGGTGTTGCCGTTGCTGTTATGTCTCCGCCCGAAATAATTATGTTTCCGGCTGAAGAGTTTATAGCCTTGTCCTCACCCGATACGTCAAGAGTTCCGCCTGAAATGCTGATGTCTCCGGCTGCGGCTATGCCTTCGTCTCCTGCATTAATTGTAACAGTACCGGCTGAGATGGTCGTATCGGCAACAGATTCCATACCGTCTGTTTCCGAGGTTATGTCGATTGTACCGCCGTTTATTGCAATATTTGTTTTCTTTGCATAAATTCCGTTTGAAACAGCTGAAATTGTGATTTCTCCGTCATTTATAACAACATCTCCCTTTGTACAGCGCATACCGTCTCCGGCTGTACTTGTTAAGTTAAGAGTTCCGCTTGTTATTGTCAGAGAGTTCTTAGCCTTAATTGCGTTGTCGGGAGCGGTAATCGTCAGGGTCTGCTTCTGAACGATAACCTCGTCCTTGCCGCTGACGCCGTTTGCATAGTTGGCTGTTATTGTAAGGGAGCCGTTGCCCTTAAGCTTAAGTCCGTCGCTTGAATAAATGCATGCGTCGGGTTCGCCGTCCTCGTCAACCTCTGCGGGGGTTCCGTCCTCAAGATAGTTTGAGGTTCCCTTTTTGGCGCTTATGTCAATGTCGCCGTTAAGCCCGTAAATTGCGGGGCCCGATGTGTTGGTTACGCTTACGCCGTTTAAGTTAAGCTCTACGTCGCTTGGTGCATCTACTATAATCTGTCCGTCTGTCAGCGTGCCTTCTATGTCATAGCTGCCCCCGGCGGTAATGATTATGTAGTTGTCATCATTGTAAAGGTCTACGCCGCCGTTGCTGTAGGAATAACCGTTGACTGTGATTGCATTGTCGCTTAAAACAATGCCGGATTCATAGGTTGCTTCCTCGGTGGTGCCTTCTGTTGTGGTTTCAGTGGTTGTCTCTGTTGAAGTTTCCTCAGAGGTTTCCTCTTCATCTGCCTTTGCGGTAGTAGTCTCCGTAGTTGTTTCAGTGGTTGTTTCAGTTGCGGTTTCCGTTGTGGTTTCAGTGGTTGTCTCTGTCTCTTTCTCAGGGAAAGTATAAGAAGCATCTAAAACCTTCTTTAAAATCATTACTGCATCCAGCACTGTGATTTCGCCGTCAAGGTCTACGTCAGCCTCATCGTTATAGCTTTCATCTGATTCAACGGGCAGGGCAGTTCCGTCTACAACCTTTTTTAAAACCCACGCCGCATCGTTGGCTGTCAGCTCGCCGCTTCCGTCTGCGTCTCCTCTCAGGATCTCGCCCCGAACAGGCAGGGCGCAGAAGCTTGAAAACACAAGCGACACTATCAAAATTTTTGATATTAACCCTTTCATAATAAACCTCCTTTTTATTATGTAGACTGTAGAATTATAT
>JAJBVU010000341.1 GCA_020859645.1 Eubacterium sp.
GCAATAAGAATAATAACCTAATATCGGAGGTATAATTATGAGCGATAAACCACAATATACATATACCGACAAAACTGAATTTCAAATTCCTGAATATGGCAAGTCTTTTAATGGGCACAGAAATATTTATGCGTATGAAAATGAGGAACTGCGGATAAAAAGGAAATATTCTCACGAAAAACAAGATTCCCCGATAAAAAGAAAGCATTCTCACAAAAAACAGGATTTGCCGACTAAATTACAGTATACAGAGCCGCTTAAGCTTAATTATACTGATAATAATAATTTCGCCAAAATAGACAGCGTAAATTCAGTCCAAGAATTTAAGCCTGAGGAAATAGTGCGTAAAGCAGTAGCTTCAGACAACACTTTCTACAGTGGCAATGAGACAAATAATGTACTTTCAAAACCTTCTGTAACCAAAAGACCTGTAAGAGAGCTTTCTGTATTGGCAGATAGGATTTTAAGAAGCGTTGATATTATTCTCCACGAGGGCAATTTATACTACTATGATGGTAAAATCTATAGACTTATAGATAATGACAGTGAATTACTTTCATTAATTAGGTATAGGGTAGATCCGACAGTTTTTAATATAGGTTCCCTTAAGGTTATTAAAGACCTTTATGCCTTTTTAAAATCGGATTGTTCACTTGAACCCAGAGATTACTCAAGAAAGCTTCGTATGAGTCAATATTTAATTACTTTTGAAGATTGCATTTATGATCTCAGAAGCTCTCAAAAACTCGATTTTTCAAAGGATTATCTTACCTTTAATATGTTTAAAGCTAAATTTAAGCGCAATCCAAATCCAAAGGCTTTTTTGAATTTTGTAAATGACTGTGCAGACGGAGATGATGAAATAAAAACAAGAATTATTCAAACTATAGGCTACATATTATCACCTATTAATGAGGGAAAAGTTTTCTTTGTGTGGGGAACGGCGCAAAACAGCGGTAAAAGCACTTTAGGAAAACTTTTGGAATATCTTCTCGGTGAAGAACAGGTTTGTTATATTACGCCCGAAGCTATGCAACAAAAATTCGGTCTCGGTTATATACAGGGAAAACTTCTCTGCATGAGCATGGATCTTCCCAAAGGCAATTTTACAGCTAATATGGCTTCTGCTATAAAGCAAATAACCGGGGGATATAAAATTCATACTGAGAAAAAGTATGAACGCCCGCAAGATATACGCAGCAATATGCGGTTTGTATTTGCGAGTAACTTCCCTGTAAAGGTTGCAAAGTCATGTGACGATGATGCTTTTTGGAACAGAATGGTGATTGTGCCGTTTCTGCACAGCGTTTCAAAGAAAAATTCTGACTTTGGTTTATTAGACAAGTTGGAAAAAGAAAAAAGCGATATTATTTCCTACTGTCTTCAATCGGTTGAAGATCTGATTGACAATAATTATATTTTTGATTATTGCGAAGAGGCTGAAATTATGAAAGAACAGTGGAGATACGGATCGGCATGTATGGAAAATTCAATACAGGAGTTTGCGGAAGCTTACACTGAATTTACTGGTTTATCATCAGATTATGTATATACGAGAGATTTATTTGCTCAATATAAAAATTTCTGTATGCAAAGCAATTTGACGAACGCTACATACAACACATTTAAAAACTGGTTTGCTTATAATGGCTGTGAACATAAGAGAATCCACCGTAAACAATCCGAAAATGCAAAATCCGGTCTAACTGGTATAAAAATGAAACAAGGAGGAATTTTCAATGATTAATAGCAAAGAAATCCCAATTTGGGAAAAGAGTAACTTAACAATTGACGAGGCTGCTCTCTATACAAATATAGGGCGAAACAAGCTTCGTGAGCTGACAGACGATGACCGCTGCCCCTTTGTTTTGTGGGTTGGCAATAAACGTCTGTTGAAAAGGAAGAAGATGGACGAATACCTTGAAAAAGCCTTCTCCATCTGATAAGCACTAAAGCACTAAGTGAATTAAGGCACTTCTCCGATTTGGGGAATGTGCCTTAATTAAACTTGTTTTTAATAACCGCAGGAGGTGTTTCTTATATGTTAAAAAGACGTAAAGACAACAAAAACAGGGTTCTTCGTGAGGGTGAATCTCAGAGAGCTGACGGAACATATGATTTTAGGTGGCGTACCAAAAACGGCAAAAGACATTCGGTATATGCCGCTACATTGGAAAAGCTTCGTGAGAAAGAGGACGAAATATTTCGTGACAAGATGGACGGCATAAAAACAGATGTCAAAAATACTACCGTAAACGATATGTTTGAGCTTTGGCTTGTTATAAAGAAGGGGCTTAAGGACAACACTTTTCAGAATTACAAGTATATGTATAAGACCTTTGTTGAGCCTGATTTCGGCAAGTACAAGCTTGTTTCTGTAAAAAAGACAGATGTAAGAAGATTCTACAATTCCCTTGTTTTTGACAAAGGACTTAAGGTTAATACCGTTGATACCATACATACTGTTTTGCATCAAATTTTCAAGCTGGCTGTTGAAGATAATTATATCAGAGTCAATCCTTCTGATGATGCTCTTAGGGACTTAAAGGCTGTAGGCAATTTTGGCACCGACAAGAAAAAGGCTCTTACCCTCGAACAGCAAAACAGGTTTATAGAATTTGTAAGAGACAATAAGACCTATAAGCACTGGCTGCCTTTGTTTACGGTTATGCTGAATACCGGAATGAGAGTAGGAGAAGTTACGGGGCTGAGGTGGCAGGATGTTGACTTCGAAAACAGACTCATAAACATTAACCACACATTGGTGTTTTACAGCAGGGGCAAAAAGGAAGGCTGTCATTTTGCCGTAAATACTCCCAAGACCAAGGCAAGTATAAGGACCATACCTATGACCGATACGGTGGCAGAAGCCTTTGAAGCAGAAAAGCGTTTTCAGGAAGAGCTTGAAGTTTCATGCAGGGTTGTTATTGACGGCTATACGGATTTTATATTTATAAACAGATTCGGGGATACGCAGCATTATGGCACCGTAAATAAGGCTATAAAGCGCATAATAAGGGATTGTAATCTTGAAAGCCTTGAAAAAATAAAACAGGGCGAGAAACCCGTGTTGCTCCCTAACTTTTCAAGCCATACCTTCAGGCATACCTTTGCTACAAGAATGTGCGAAGCCAATGTGAATATTAAGGCAATTCAGAGCATATTGGGTCATTCAGATGTAAGAATAAGCCTTAATGTATATACAGATGCAACGGAGGATTTGAAAACAAGAGAGCTTTCGGCATATACGGAATATATGAACAAGGCTGTCACTCAGTGAAGATTGTGCAGGCACAGGCAAATAAAAATTGTTCTGTGCCTGTATAAATCTATTGAAAATAATTTGTTATTGTGTTAATATAGAATTACAGAGAGGGTGAAGCAAATGACAGACTTTGAAAAAATGAGAAAGCAAAGCTTGGAAAGGCTCAAGCTTTTAAGACCGATTGACGATATATTTTTCCGCTGTATTTTCAAGGATAATATTCCTTTGACAGAGCTTGTTCTGAGGATTATTCTTGAAAAAGATGATATTAGTGTTATTTCAGCAAAAACACAATTTGATCTTGCCAATTTGTATGGTAAGTCGGCTATGCTTGATGCTGTAGCAATAGACAGTACAGGCAAGACCTTTAATATCGAAGTGCAGAAGCAGAGCGAAGGGGCTGTGCCGAAAAGGGCAAGATATAACAACAGCCTTTTGGATATTCACAGCTTAAGGTCAGGCGGTGAACATAACGATTTGCCGGAAACATATATTATATTTCTGACGGAAAAGGACGTTATAGGGGCTAATCTGCCTATATATCATATTGAAAGATGTATTTTGGAAACAAATAAATTATTCGGTGACGAATCGCATATAATATATGTCAACGGCGAAAACAAAAGCGATACGGAACTCGGAAAGCTGATGCAAGACTTTACAAGTGCTGACTATAATAATATGCACTATGAAATGTTGGCAGATGAAGTTCGGTTTTTAAAGGATAATGAAAGGGGTGCAAGTAAAATGTGTGATATTATGGAAATAGCTATTAAAGAAGCAAGAAAAGAAGCAGAAGAAATGGCATATGAAGCCGAAAGAGCAAAGAAAGCTGCTGAAAGAGCTGCTGAAAAAGCTAATAAAGCAAAAGAAGTTGCTGAAAGAAATGCTGAAAAAGCAAAGGAAAATGCGGAAAAAACAGTAAGAGATAATAAAAGCCTTACCATTAAAAAACTTTTGGCTAAAAATAATATGTCATATGAAGAAATTGCCGAGGTCGTTTCTTGTACAGTAGAAGAAGTTGAGGAAATCGCAAATTCAAGAACCGAATAAAGCTTATATATCGGGGTGAGTAAAATGTGTGATATTATGGAAATAGCTATTAAAGAAGCAAGAAAAGAAGCGGAAGAAATGGCATATGAAGCTGAGATAGCAAAGAATATTGCCTTAAAAGAAGCTGAAAAAGCAAGATTAAATGCGATAGAAGCTACTAAAGCAAAAGAAACTGCTGAAAGAAATGCCGAAAAAGCAAAGGAGACCATAAAAGAAAATAAGCGTCTTACTATTAAAAGGCTTTTGGATAAAAACAATGTGTCTTATGAGGAAATTTCTGAAATTGTTTCCGGTACAGTGGCAGAAGTTGAGGAAGTGGTAAGGTTGAAAGCGGCACAAACAGGTGTATGTGAAAGCCCTTGAAAACTCAGAAAAATTCGCCTTATTTACTACGCCCGGCACTACGCCCGATTTACGCCCACTTCGTAAAAAGGCGTAAAAACCTACGGCATTTTAATTATTAAAAACGCAGGAAATAACAGGTTTCGGAGGGGTTCATAAGGGCAGCATACTTTTCCCCACCATGAAACCTTTGGATAACTAAGTTGTAATATGTAATTTTATAGTATAATTCACAATTTTATATTTGTATGTAAAAAGAAAGTTTTAACTTGTTTAACCAACAAAGGAAGTCTCTTGCCTCTTAGATGG
>JAJBVU010000071.1:0-372 GCA_020859645.1 Eubacterium sp.
GCATATTCCTCCGACAGACCGGTTCTTTCCATAAGCTTTGGAATAAACCGGTGATATTCGTGGTTTGCAATTCGCATGAGGATATACTCTCCGAGTGCTGCATCCATAAACAGATTATGATATTTGGGAGAATCGGCAATTCGCCGGCATGGCGGCAGTACGGTTTCATCTTCTTTAATATTTTGTATTTTGCCGGACGGAGACAAAAAGGCAGCTTTGATTGCCTCTATTGTATATCTTTGTTTCTGTCTTTTTTGGTTTTAAACGCCAACTCACAAATATATTATTATACTTTAATCCCAAATAAAGAACTTGTATTTGTTGACTTTGTACATTAAAATTTAACTTGTTTGTTTAAAATTTTCTTAAATT
>JAJBVU010000071.1:382-4953 GCA_020859645.1 Eubacterium sp.
ATTATATGCTATACTATTAAATAGCTGAATTGTATCGGTTTACAAAAAAGAAAAACTTAATCATTTTACATTGAAATTGAGGAGGTAAGGCTTTATGAAAAAAGCAAGCAGATTATTCGGACTTTTTCTCGCCCTGATAATTGCGGCGGTTTCCGTAAACATACTGCCTTTAACGGCGGCGGAAACGGAGAAAATTGTCATAACGGAAAGCAGCGGTGACTGCGAACAGGCTTATTTCTGCTGGGAAAAGCTTGAAGGAGCAGAGGGTTATACTGCCTACTGCAAGCCTGTGGGCGGAAGCTATACTCAGCTTGACAATGAGCTTATAAGGGAATATGCCGATTATTACAGAGCGGATATTACCTGTTTAAGCCCGGGAGAGTATGTTTTAAAAGCCGTTCCCGTAATAGGCGGAGAGGAAGATGAAAGCCTTTCGGCGGAAACAGCGGCTCTTACGGTAACAAGTTATGTAAGAGAGGGCTTTGCATTTTCTTCTAATTCTCCGAACGGCACAACCACCGGAGCCTGCAATTCGGACGGCACATTGGCGGAGAATGCAGATATAATTTATGTAACAAACGATAATAAAGACAGTCTTACCTTTAACGGATATACAGGTCTTTATAATATTCTCGAAGCAAGAAACAGTTCAAAATCGGAAACACCCCTTATTGTCCGCTTTATAGGCAAGGTTGAAATGCCGACGGGTGTTGAGGATTATATGCTGAGATTTCAAAATCTTAAAAATGTAACCATAGAGGGCATAGGCGATGATGCAACTCTTCACGGCTACGGAATGACATTTAAACGCTGTCAGAATTTTGAAATAAGAAATATAGGTATAATGTGGTACGGCGGTGAAGGAGGCGACGGCGACAGCCTTTCACTGGACACCGAAAACAAAAACTTCTTTATACATAATATTGACTTTTTCTACGGAGCTCCCGGCGGTGATTCAGACCAAGCCAAGGGCGACGGCTCAATTGACCTTAAGGCAAGATCAGACTATATAACAATTTCATATAACCACTTTTGGGATTCGGGAAAAGCCCTTGTTTCCGGCGGTGTTTATGAAGCCAAAAACCCAGACAACGAAGATGCTAAAATTTTCACAACCTTCCACCACAACTGGTTTGACCACTCCGATTCACGTCATCCCCGCTGTGTTGCCGGAAGCACCCATGTTTACAACAACTACTATGACGGTGTAGCCAAATACGGTGTCGGGGCGGCGGTTCAGTCATCGGTTTTTGTTGAAAACAACTATTTCAGAAACTGCCCCAGACCTATGATAATTGCCACACAGGGCAGCGACGTTTATCAAAGCGACGGAACATATGCCGACAAGGGTACTCTTTCGGGTCAAACAGGGGGAATGATTAAGGAATACGGCAATTATATAACAGGGGAAAAACGTTTTGTAAACCAAAATACAACTCCCGATGAGGGTCAGATCGATGCTTACTCTGTTACATCGAGAGATGAACAGGTGCCCGATACTGTTGCCGCTGTTTCGGGAGGTTCAACCTACAACAATTTCGACACAGACGAAAGTATAATGTATTCCTATAATGTTGAAACAGCAGAGGACTGCGTTGAAACAGTAAAGGCAAATGCCGGCAGACTTAACGGCGGCGATTTCAGCTTTGAATTTTCGGAAAGTGAAGATACAAACTCAGACGTAATTCCGGAACTGAGAGATGCAATAGTTAATTATGAGTCGGCAGTAGTTTCCATAGGGGGCATTGCTTCCGAGGAAGAGGAAACCACAACAGAAGCAACAACCGAAACAACAACGGAAAGCTCCGATCCGACCTCCGAAACAACAACGGAAAGCTCCGACCCCTCAAGCGAAACCACAACAGAGGGTTCCGCTGTTGCCGCCTCAAGCGTATGGACAGCTGATATGACTGTTCCGAGCTGGCTTACACTTACAGGCTATTCAATAACGGGAAACAGTTCATCACACACTGTTTTTGCAGATATTGATGAAGATGTTGCCGCTTTAAGCAGCAGATATACGGCAGACTCCGGCTCAACAATAGACATTACACTGACCTCCGCCGCAACTGTAAAGGTTTACATATGCGGAAACAACAACAGTGCCGGAAAGGGAACGGTTACCGCAAGCGGAGCGGCTTCCGCATCCTATACTCTGCCCGGCAGAAAGGACAGTACTGCCGAGCCTTTCACAATAGAGGTTTCGAAAGCAGGCACTCTGACTCTTACTAACTCATACAGCGCATTACTCTATAAAATAGAAATTATAACAGAGGGCAGTTCAGAACCCACTCCGGTTGAGGAATACAGTGTTACGCTTAACATAACAAACACAACAGCGGCAACGGCAGTTATAAGTGTAGGCGAAAACACAATAGAAACAGAAGCAAATTCCTCTTCAAGCACAGTTCTTACCCTTGAAGCCGGAACCTATGCCATTGCAGCAGCAGACAAAACCCTTAAGGCAAATCCTTCGGAGATTACTGTCAGCGGAGATGCGGAATTTGACATAACAATAGAACAGGCAGAGGAGAACGTTATAGTAAATTCCGCCGAAGGAGCCTATATAGGCGGCTATGAAACAATAACCGATGCTTTGGCGGCTGATTCCACTGTTGACGGCTGTATTATATATGTAACTCCCGGAAAATATAACGAAGGCTTTGATGTTTCAAAATCCGTTGTACTTGAAAAGCTGCCTGATTCTGACGGCGAGGTAATAATCTACGGCGCAGGCGGTGACTACGGCGGAAGCATGGACGGCGTTGTTCAGGTTTCGGCTTCAAATGTTACGGTCAGAAATATAACCTTCCTTAACAATATAAACGCTTCCTACAGCGATATTGAAGCCCAAACCACAAAGGCAACAACCGCCGCCGCTCTTATATCCGACGGCGACAACAGTGTATTCGAAAGCTGTAAGTTTATAAGCGTTCAGGACACAGTAAATATCTACCACTATTCATCGGGCAAGCCTCTTCTTACACAAAGCTTCAATAACTGTACATTCTACGGAGCAACCGACTTTATATGCGGTTCAAGCATAGTCGGTTTCAATGACTGCGAATTCAGAATTTACACAGGTTCACTGACTGAAAAAGAGGATACATATATTTTCGCTCCCAGTCAAAACGCACAGTGGACTGTAAACGGCGGAAAGGTAACCTTTGACGAAGCAAACATATCCCAAAACTTCTATTACGGCAGACCATGGGAGGACAGAAGCGACAATTCACAAACCCTTAACATATACGGTTTGGAACACGATGTAACCTTAGGCACAAAGGGTCTTATGGGCTTCGGAGGTCCTACCGGCGGCGGACGTTCACATTCTGTAAATGATTTTTCATTTAATGTCTATGCCGGAAGCGACAGCTCATCGGAGCTTATAGCCACCTCAAACGTTACCGCTTTGGATTTGTTTGAGATGAACTCCGAAACTCCTTCTATAGAGCTTAACTCCGACGGAAAGCTTCTTCTTGTGGGAGATTTCGGAAAGGGCATGGGAAGCAGATTTATAGCAAACATTTTGCCCGACATAATCGAAGTGGGTTTCGTAAGCGAAGCCAATGCTTCAGCCGATAAAATTTCAGATGAAAACACAATTAAAGCAGTAACCTTGTACGGCAAAATTTCAACGGAAGCCGAAGGGGCATATTCTCTAAAGAGCGTTCCTGCCGCAGAAGAGGGAGTTTATTTCGGAGCAGGTGTTGTTGAAGAGATAAGCCAAACAGGCAGCATATCCGTTGTGCCCTATATAAAATATGATGCTGTTCATAACAGCGACACAATAGACATTGACCCCATTTATAAATTCGGAACAGCCGTAACAATTACAGTTTCGTCGGCAGGCACTGCAGGTGAAACAACCTCATCCTCAGCTGACAGCCACTATGCTCAGCTTTCGGAAGAAGCCATTTTCGGAACAGCTCTTCCCGAGGGCGTGGGCACAAACCTGCTTGCAAATGTTTTTGATGTTGTGTCAAGCGGTGACGACGATAAAGATCTGGATGAAGATGAAGGTATTTTCGGAGACGCAGACAACAACGGAATTTTAACGGCAAATGATTCCGCATTGGTGCTTGCCAATACAATTAACTCCGACATTGAAATTCCGTCGGCATTTAAGTATGTAGATGTAGACGGAGACAAAACAATTACCGCAGCAGATGCAGCTTTAATTCTCGCAAAGGTGTTAGATGTTTCAGTTGATTTTCCGGCTGAAAAGTAGTATGATTTAAAGAATAACAGATAATATGCACCCGGACTTAACGATAAAAAAGTTCGGGTGCATAAAATTTTCCCTGTTTTATTATTGGCACTGTTTCTCAGTGCCGTAAAAAGGAGAAAAAATGGAACATAAAATTTCAGAAACGCAGTTTTACGGACAGGAGAAAATATACCGCATTCTTTTAAAAACGGCTCAGTTTGCGGGTATGGCGGCTCAAATTTTAGGAGCCGTCACAAATATTATTCTGGATAGGTCATGCATATAAGGTATCTGACATAAATGAAAAAAAAGAACAAATAAAAATCTGCCGGTAAAATTATTAAAGGTATTAGTTTTGTGC
>JAJBVU010000068.1 GCA_020859645.1 Eubacterium sp.
CTTTTATAATGTTTGCAGAATAATATACAACCAAAAGAAGAACCGCTGCCGCTGTTATAATAAAAACAATTATTTTTATCAGTTCCATTGTATAACCACCTTAAAATTATATTTCGGAATTACAAGATAAAAATCCTGCTCCGACTTAACTGCATATTTAACGCCGTATTTTAAACGGCTTTTATCAGCAAAAAAGACTCCGTTTGACGACCAGTCCGTTATATAAAACTCTTTTCTTGCGGCGGAAAATTCAATAACACAGTGCTTTCTGCTGACGCTGTCATCGTTAATAACTATATGGCAGGAGCTGCTGACTCTTCCTATTACAAGGCTGCGCATATCGCTGACCTGATATAAGCTTCCGTCATAGCTCAAAACATAACCCCTGGGCTGTTTTGGGGCAGGGGCAGGCGCCGGTCTGCTGCTGAAAATTACGTTTGAACCGGTGCGGTTCTGCTGAGGCGCCGCAGGTCTTGAAAAGCTGTTTTCGGCAGGTAGCCGGTTTATAAAGGGTCTGCCCTCATCTCTGTCAAGGTCTGAATAATGACTTTCCTTTCTTGCTCCCCTGCCCTCCTGAAGCTTCTTTTTAAGCTTTGAAAAGCCGCTTTCCGTACTTCTTGAAGGGGTCTGTCTGCTGTTTACCGTCGATGTAAAGGGGGTATAAGCAGAGCTGCTTCTGGGAACGATAGGCGGAGGGGGCACGCTTTGTCTGGGAACAATCGGCGGAGGCGCCGCTGCCGTATTCTGCCTTGGAACAACAGGCGGCGGAGACGGGCTGTTAGGCACAGACTGAACCGGCGCAGGGGCAGGCTTGGGCTGTGCAAAGCTCCCCGGGGGAGTGCTTAGGGGAACGGTGTTTGCATAGTTTGAAAATGCCTTGCTTCTTAGGTCGCTTAAAAACTCGTCTACGGTTTTATAGCGCTTATAATAGTCAAGCTCAAGCGCCTTGTTTATTGCCGCTTCTGTTCCGTATTCTATTCTCGGGGCAAGCTTTCTCAAAGGGGTTATTCCCACGCCGTTAATTCTTTCAATGGCGCTGGGCAGCTTTATTCCCGTTACAACAGTATAAAAGGTGGCTGCAAGAGAATAAATATCCGTCCACGGTCCCTGAACATTTTCCTTCATATAAAGTTCGGGGGGTGAAAAGCCCGGCTTCAAAATAAGCTCGTCATCATTTTCGTTATTCTTGTTAAAATACCTTGCATTTCCGAAATCTATAAGCTTTATTTCGGAATTTTTAAGAAGAAAGATGTTCTGAGGGCTTATATCTCTGTGAACTATTCCCTTATTATGTACGGCTCTTAAGCCCTCTGCCGTTTTCAGCATAGCCATATAAGCCAAATTTAAGTCGCTGCCCGTAATTTCCTTAAGGGCGTAGCCGTCTAAAAACTCCATTGAATAATATGCCGTGTCATTTTCATTAAAGCAGTCATATATATTAACAATATAGGGGCTTGTTTTAAAAAAGGATAAAAAGTTCGCTTCCGAAATAAACGCCTTAAGACCGCTTTCAAAGGTATTTTTATGCTTGCTCATTTTAAGCCCCAGACAGTTGGTGTCAAAGTCTCTGAAGCACACCATAGAAGGAGCATATTCCTTAACGGCTACAATTTTGCCGCTTTCAATATCCTTCGCCTTATAGGTTATTCCGAAGCCTCCTGAGCCAACAACCATACCCAGCTTATATCTGCCCTTAAGAATTGTTCCGGCGGCGCAGGCAAGCTCGTTATATTTATCATTTTTATTAATATGTCCGCATTTTTCACACCGGTCATCTGTTAAAGGTTCAAAACAATTATGACAAAAGTTTTCATCGCTCATAAACTCACCTGCTGATTATATAGGTCTGATTCAGTTGCTGCTGAAAATAAATTTTTCGTTTCCCGCCAAAATAACATCGCCGAATTCAAGCTTTCTCTTTCCTTCAACATAAACACCGTTAACGGTGGTTCCGTTTGTAGAGCTTAAATTCATTATGGTATATATTCCGTCATTTTCTTCGATTGCAAAATGCTGTCTTGACATTAATGCATCATCAAAGGAAAGGTCGCACATTTCAGACCTGCCCACAATAAGGCTTTTATACATATTCATTTCAATTTTTCTGTTAAGCCCGGAGCTGTTTGTAACAACAAGACAAATGTTGGTTGTCTGAGGGGTAATAATTCTTTCCTTCTCAACCATATTATCCTGAAACATAAGCTTTTTATCGTGAACTATAAGCCCCTTCCGCTTGTTTATAACAGTGTAGGCAATGCCTCCTGCGGCAGCCAGAATAACTATGAAAATAAACAAAAGAAGAAACCAATAGTCAGCAGCCTTTTCCTTAAACATAACAGCCTGATAATTATAGCCCTTAAAGCTTCCCGTATATTCATAGCTTAATGGGTTGGCTTCCATACTGTTGTCTGTAATGTTTAAAAAGTTAATGGTATATTCCCCTGTAAAAACGCCCTTTTCAAACACAAGGTTTACTGTGTGGGTCTGTGCGTCATAATTGGCAAAATCCACCTTAAGCTCATGCTTTCCGTCAAGAACAACATTATAGTTTTCAACATTCTCCGCTCCTAAAACGTCCTCGCTGAAAACGACCGAAAGAGATGTGTCGCTGGATTTTTCCACCGAAACAACCTCGGGGGCTTCTCCGTCCTTAACCCAGCTGCGTGAATACATTGTTTTTTCAAGAGAAACCTTCTGACCGTTCTCTGAGAAATTAAGCAGAAGCAGCTCATTTGTAGTTGAAACGGTGTTGTTTGTGCTTCTGAGCATAACTCCGTAAGCGCTTCTTGCCTTAGTCAAAAGCTCTGAAACAGTGCTGTTTATGGTTGATGCGCCGCATACGCCTATAAAGCCGCCGCTGTTTCTGGCAAGCTCTCCGAACTTATCGATATATTCATCGTCCTTATCGCCTATAGCTATGGCAAATATAGTCAGCCCCGAATTTTGAGCATACAAATTAACCTCGTCAAAGGTATATCCCCCGGTATTAAAATCAATTCCGTCGGATATAATATAAACAAGGTTTCTGTCTCCCGGCGAAGCATTGCTCATTTCACCGGCTCTTTTTACGGCATCGAAAAACACAGTGCCCTCTTTGTCGTTGTTAAGGCTGTCCACTGCGCTTAATAGCTCAGACTTGTCCGTTGAATGATCGGCTTTTGTGTTGATTTCCGTTCCGAAAGCCACAACAGACATAGTTTCCCCTGCGGTCAGAGAATTAACGGCTGTTCTCAAGCCATCCTTAATGCCTTCCATTTCGGCATAAGAAATAGATGTAGACTCATCCACCAAAAAGAAATAGTTGGTGGTTAAGCCCGTATCCTGCTGAGGATATATACCCTCAACTGAAAGAACCTCTTCGTCCAAAAAGCCCTCAGCCGAAACTCCGTCTATGGAATCGGCATAGAAATATTGAACAATCTGAGGCTTGTTATATACTGTGTCGCCCAGACCTATTGAGCTTAAATCAGCCCCGAAACAGGTTTGAACCGTAAAAATCAAAAAAATAAAAACGCACACAAACTTTTTTACCATTTTTTATCTCCCTTGCAATATGCTATAAATTCCATATCATAAGACGCTATTTTAACCCTGTCATAATTTTTAAGCTCCGTCGGCTCGGTTATAAGCTTTCCGTTTAAATAAACCCCTGCGCCCTCGCCGTTCATAACCATAAACTTGTTTTTCTTAGGCTCATAAATAACATAGCCCACCTCTTTGCGGCTTATGTTGCTGTCGTTTGCAAGAGGTATATCGTTTGAAAAATCTCTTCCTATAAAATTCCTGCCGGAATGAATTCTGAAATCTCTGCCCTTTTCGGGACCGTCAATACATACAAGCCAGCCCACAACAGGGTCGCAGCCTGTTTTCTTAAAATTAAAGCCTATGGTTCTCTCGTCAAGGTCAGCCTTCGGTGTAAAAAATGCCATAGTCTTTTCATCCGCCGAAGTCCTGCCGCTTTTTTCGCATATGGGACATTGCTGATATTTTTCATCGTCATAATAATGCCCTTTACTGCATTTTACAATTGCCATTAAAAACACCTACCTCGAAAAAACAGCTACCGCCGTATAATTATCGCTTTTTCCCGTTCTTTCTATATTTCTTAAAATAATGTCCTCCATAAGCTTCAGCCACTGTTCGGGCGTAGCCGACCTTTTAAGACAGGCTAACATCTCTTTTTCGGTTATTTGCTCCCAAAAGCCGTCGGTACACAGCAAAAAGCTGTCGTTTTTTTCAAGCTTATGCTCCGGGCTTACAGTTTGTTTGGGGCTGTCCCATTCCATTCCCATAACTCTGAGAAGCTTGTTTCTGTCCTCGCTTCCTCTGATGTCCTTTTCCTTCATTCTGCCCATAAGCACTAAATTTTGCACTGCACTGTGGTCAATGGTTCTTTCAGCCATTTTTGAAAAAAGCCCTGTTTTAAATCTGTAAAGCCTTGAATCGCCTACATGACCCCATCTGGCAGTGTTTCCGTTAATATATAAAATAACCTCTGTGGTTTTCATGTCATTTTCCATATGGTGTTTTTTCTGCTCCCGAAGAAGAAGCTTCTGACCCTCGTTAAAGCAGGAGTCTAAAATATTGGCATCGCTCGCCTCATATTCCGCAACAGCCATACTTGTTTTAACGACTGTTTTTGAAGGCACTTCGCCCTTTTTATGACCGCCGAGACCGTCCGCCACGGCAAACAAATATCTTCCGTCTTTGTTCCATATATCAAAATAATCTTCATTTTTAGCTCTTTTTCCAAGCCTTGTAATACCAAAAAAACTAACCATTTGTCATTCCTCTTTAAAAAAATAAAAGCTATAACAAAACCGCTGTGTTTATTTTAATGCAATTTTGTTTAAATGTCAATACAATACCTGAAAAATCATAGAATTATATCACTTTGTGATCAAGATTTATTGTTAAAAC
>JAJBVU010000245.1:0-8043 GCA_020859645.1 Eubacterium sp.
ACACAAAAAAATCATCTCTTTCAAATAGGTTCTGATCGTTATATTTAACAATCATGTTATCCCATCTGATTCGAGCTTTTCGCCTATCCCATTTAGCCTTTGCTTCTTCAAATGATGAATAATGAAGCAAGACTATTTCTGCATCCAAAACCTTGCCCAACACAACTTTCCTGTTTTTATATCTTTTATATAGCTCATTGGCATATAAGGACTTGTCCATAGATATTTCTACCAATTCTGCTCTCATAGTTTCTTTCAGATCATAGCAAAATTTCAAATATTCCTTTGAAAAGAAAAAACATCCACAAGTTGGAGAGTTATATTGTAAGCCATAGTTTCTAGTCATCACCCCCCCCAACAATTATTTGAGATTATTGTATAATCTCTATTTACCAATCCAAGTCTTCTTACCGGAGCTATAGTTTTTATCAATCCCTTTTTTATCGTTTCATTCATTGCCGCAAATCCTCCCATTAAGGGTATCTCATTTCTGATTGAACGCTTTTATCAAAACTCAAAAGTATCCTTAATGCCAAGCCACTTCTGATCCTTATCGCTAAGATTCAGGCTTACGCCGCTCTCTAACTTATACCCTTCGGCACCGGCTGTGCCATTATACTCTCCGACGACACCCGGCCACTCGATTCCAATCTCCGGGTCATTCCAAGCCATGCCGCCTTCGTCATTTGCATGATAGAAATCATCACACTTATAGCAAAACTCCGCTGTGTCGGACAGCACTAGAAAGCCATGTGCAAAACCTCTCGGAATAAGGAACTGCTTCTTGTTCTCTTCAGACAGCTCTATACCATACCACTTTCCATATGTTTCACTGCCGGAGCGCAAATCCACAGCAACATCAAACACAGTGCCTTTGATAACTCTAACAAGCTTCGTCTGCGGATAATTCTTCTGGAAATGGAGTCCCCGGAGGACACCTTTCGTTGACATGGACTGGTTATCCTGAACAAATGTGATGTCGATCCCCACTTCTTCCATGTCATGCTGATTATAGGTCTCCATGAAATACCCACGGCTGTCGCCGTGAACAGCGGGTTCAATCACACAAAGTCCCTTGATACCTGCCACATCTTTATCAACTTTTATTTGTCCCATGTTCTCCACCTCAATACTCAATCTCTTTTAAATATCTGCTCACAGCATCCTGCCATGTGGGCAGTGGTTTAAAGCCTGCTTCCGCCAGCCTGCTTTTATCCAAACGGCTGTTGAACGGACGAGCTGCCTTGCTTAAGCCGTATTCTTCCGTTGTTACGGGAATTACTTTTGTTTTATAACCTGCCTGTTTATATATTTCCTTTGTAAAGTCATACCAACTAATATATCCGCCCTCGTTGGTAGCGTGATAATAGCCGTATTTCTCAGTCTCGACCATATCGACCAGAAGCCGTGCCAAATCGTATGTATAAGTCGGAGTTCCGATCTGGTCATTGACCACACGGACTGTGTCATGTGTCTTTCCGACGTTCAGCATTGTCTTGATGAAGTTCTTTCCGTTAAGACCGAATACCCAAGCGATACGAACAATGAAATACTTGTCCAATATAGATGAAACTGCAAGTTCACCTTCTAACTTTGTTTGTCCGTATACATTAAGCGGCTTATAATCTTTGCAGTCCGGCTGCCAAGGCTCTGTTCCCTGACCATCAAAAACATAATCAGTGCTGATGTAGACCATCTTGCAGTCAAGCTTCTTGCAGACTTCAGCGATGTTCTTCGTTCCGCCGGCATTGACTGCACGTACCTTTTCGACCTTATCGTCATCTTCTGCCATATCTACTGCTGTCCATGCAGCGCAGTGGATTACAACATCCGGGTTGATTTCTGTGATAGTTTTATCTACCGCAACAGCATCTGTAATGTCCAATGACACATACGGAGCTGTAGTCACAGCAGAACCATCTGCCACACCGGAGTAAACCTCAGCGATATCCGAACCAGTGCCCTCATAGCCGCGCTTATATAATTCATTCATCACATCGTGTCCGAGCTGACCTCCGACACCTGTTACGAATACTTTCATCACTTTCTCCTTTTACCTGCTTTACCGGTTAGCGTACATCTTCTCATAATAGTTCTGATACTCGCCTGAAATGATGGTCTCCCACCACTCACGGTTATTCAGATACCACTGTATTGTTTTCTTGATACCATCCTCGAACTTTGTTTCGGGAAGCCAGCCCAGCTCATTGTGGATTTTGGTCGGGTCAATTGCGTAGCGCATGTCGTGACCCTTGCGGTCGGTAACGTGTGTAATCAGGCTTTCCGGCTTATCAAGCTCTTTGCATATAATCTTAACAATATCTATATTTTTCATTTCGTTATGACCGCCTACGTTATAGACCTCACCGACTCTTCCTTTATGGATAATCAGGTCGATTGCACGGCAGTGATCCTCCACATACAGCCAGTCTCTGACATTCAGCCCTTCGCCGTACACCGGCAGAGGTTTATCGTTCAAAGCGTTGGCGATCATAAGAGGAATAAGCTTTTCCGGAAAGTGATAGGGTCCGTAGTTGTTACTGCACCGGCTTATTGTTACAGGCAAACCGTAGGTTCTGTGATAAGCGAGAACAAGCAAATCGGCACTTGCTTTGCTGGAACTATAAGGGCTGCTGGTATGTATCGGTGTTTCCTCTGTAAAAAAGAGATCCGGTCGGTCTAAGGGCAAATCGCCATATACTTCATCGGTAGAAACCTGATGATAGCGGACAATGCCGTACTTCCGGCAAGCGTCCATCAATACAGATGTTCCTATAATGTTAGTCTGTAAAAAGATGCCCGGATCTTCTATAGATCGGTCAACATGGCTTTCCGCAGCGAAATTGACCACAATATCAGGCTTCTCTTCTTCAAAAAGCTTATACACTGCTTCCCTGTCACAGATGTCAGCCTTCACAAATCTAAAATTAGGATTATCCATCACAGGTGCAAGGGTTGACAAATTTCCTGCATATGTCAGCTTATCTAAACAGATAATCCGATAGTCGGGATATGTATCAAGCATATGAAATACAAAATTACTTCCAATAAATCCGGCTCCGCCGGTTACAATTATTGTCATTTCTTATTTCTCCTTATCCTGTTAATGCAAAACATCCAAATATTTCCCGTCTAAGACATCCTTCAAATACTGTCCGTACTGATTTTTTTTCAGAACCTCGTAGACAGCCAGAACATCTTCCTTGCTGATCCATCCATTTAAGTAAGCAATTTCTTCCAAGCAGGCAACCTTTCTGTGCTGATGTTGCTCAACGGTCTTAATAAAGCTTGTGGCATCCACTAAAGACTCATGTGTCCCTGTGTCAAGCCACGTAAAACCCTGACCGAGGAGTTCCACGTTTAACTCACCGTTTTCAAGATAGATACGGTTCAAATCTGTTATTTCTAGCTCACCACGGGCAGAAGGTCTAAGATTTTTGGCGTATTCCACAACACGGTTATCATAAAAATACAATCCTGTCACACAGTAATTGCTCTTGGGATGTTCCGGTTTTTCTTCAATTGAAACAGCTTTGCCTTCATTATTAAATTCAACAATGCCAAATCTTTCCGGATCATCTACATAATAGCCAAATACCGTGGCTCCCTTTCCGTTTTCGGCATTCTCTACAGCCGCTTTAAGTCTTTTCTTTAATCCGTGCCCTGCAAAAATATTGTCGCCCAACACCATAGCCACGGTGTCATTGCCAATAAAGTCGGCGCCTATAATAAATGCCTGTGCAAGTCCATCCGGACTTGGCTGAACCTCATAGGACAACTTCACTCCGAACTGATGACCGTCACCGAGCAAATCTTTAAATCTCGGTGTATCAGCCGGTGTGGAAATAATTAAAATATCCCGTATTCCGGCATTCATAAGCACGGACATAGGATAGTAAATCATCGGCTTGTCATAAATCGGAAGCAGCTGTTTTGATGTAACTTTTGTTAACGGATACAGACGTGTGCCTGAACCGCCTGCTAAAATAATACCTTTCATAGAAATTATCTCCTTATAATTTAATCACTACGAAAATTTTCATATGTCTTTTCACGCCGATCTTTCTGTTTCATCAATCCCGGTTTGCGTGAAAAAACACATGTTTTAATTCACAGACACTGCATTTACCTTTTTTGTTCTAATAGCACGCAAGGGGGCTAAATCAAAACGGTATGACAAATATTTTTGTAGAATTATCAGTACTGATGCGGTTTTAGGAAATGGCAAGAGGATTGCATGATGTTTTGAGCCAGACACATCTTTTGGAGAGGCATTTGGGGCTGTATCAGTTCAGTTTTTGCCAAATAAAAATGCCCTCTGCAGAGGGCAGCTTTCTTATGTTTGTATTGTATTATCGGGGCAGGGGAGGGGTTTTTACTTGAAAACCTGTTTATATAAATCAGAAAAGTAATATTAGATTGCGTTGCTAAAATTTATTGAGACATAAAAAAAGAACCGCAGGTCTGTTGAGACTTGCGGTTCCTTAATATTTAAGTGAGAATTATTATTCTTTTACAGCACCCATTGTTACACCTGTCATGAAGTACTTCTGGCAGAAGGGATAGATGAAGATGAAGGGAAGGATACAGATGATGATAGCTGCGTTCTTAACGGTGTTAAGTGAAGCGTTGAAGTTACTGTCAAGAGTGAAGGTATCATCGATAACGAGTGTTCTCAGTTTAACCTGGAAGTTGTACTTGCTTGTATCGGAGATGTAGATTACGTAGTGAACGTATTCTGACCACATAGCAACTGCGAAGAAAAGACCGATTGAAGCGAGAGCAGCCTTTGAAAGAGGAAGTACGATACGGAAGAATGTTCCGATAGGTGTACATCCGTCGATTTCAGCAGCTTCGAAAAGAGCTGAAGGAAGCTGTTCAAAGAAGGATCTCATAAGAACCAGGTTGTAAACGTTCATTGACAGGGGGAAGATAACTGCCCAGAGTGAGTTATAAAGACCGATAGCCTTGATAACCAAGAACAGAGGGATAGTACCTGCGTTGAACATCATTGTGAACAGGAAGAGATAACCGAAGAGCTTGTTTCCGGGCATTTCTCTCTGAATAAGTATGTAAGCACCGATTGTAGAGAGAAGGAGACCTAAGAATGTACCCATAATAGTTGTAAGAACAGATACACCGAAAGCTCTTAAATATTCCGAACCGCCTCTTGCGATTACGTAAGCATAACCGTCAATAGTAGGTGTTGTGGGAATAAGGTTAAAACCGTAGATTGTGTCGGCGTTGAAAGAGTCCGCCAAAACCTTGATAATGGGAAGAAGCATACACGCCATAAGCAAAATAAGGAATGCATAGTTAAAAACTGCGAATATTGATCTTCCTCTGTATCTCGGGTCAGTTAAACTAAATTTATATACCATTCTTCTAAACCCCCTTTATTATACAAGACCGTAGCCACGGACTTTCTTGGAGATTGCGTCCGTAATCATAACGAGTATCAATGAAACGATTGACTTAAAGATACCGATGGTTGTTGAATAGCCGTAGTTAGGAAGACCAACTGTGGGCTTAAGACCTACACGGTATGTATAAGTACCGATAACGTCAGCAACTGAATAAACAGCTGAGTTATAAAGCACGAATACTGACTCGAATACGTTCATAACCTTAGCAAGGTTAAGAATGAAAACTACGAGGATAGTATTGCTGATTGAAGGCAGTGTAATGTTAAGTGTCTGCTGCCATCTGTTTGCACCGTCGATTTCGGCTGCTTCGTAGTAGTCAAGTGAGATACCCGAAAGAGCAGCGATGTAGATAACGGTACCCCAGCCGATTTCCTTCCAACGGTCGATTACGTAGAAGAAGAATCTCCACCAGGATTTCTGCGTCAGCCAGTCGGTTTGGGCAAGAGCGTCTGCGTCTATTAAATGAAGAGCGTAGAGGATGTTGCTTAACAGACCGTTAGGCTGAAGAAGAAGCATGAATATAGATGCAACAACTACCCATGAAAGGAAGTGAGGCAGGTATAATACTGTGTTGATAACCTTTTTAACCATAGCCTTCTGAACTTCGTTAAGAAGGAGGGCAACAACTACTGAAGTAACTGTTGCAAGAATAAGGTTAACAGTACTGATTATAAGAGTGTTTCTGAAGGATGCCCAGAAGGTGGGGTCTGTAAACAGCTTTTGGAAGTTTGCAAGACCTACAAATTCAGGTTCCTTGCCGTTGGGCTTGTAGTTATAGAATGCGAATGAAATACCGTACATAGGTGCATAGTAGAATATGAAGAGTACAATAAGTACAGGCGCAAACATAAGATAAAACCAGCCGTATTTTTTCATTCTTGTTGTTAATGGCGGTTTTTTAACGATAATGTGGTCATAGTTACCTTTTTGAACCGGTTGAGACATTCATTTCACCCTTTCTGTTTATTTTGTAATCCATTACTCATCTGATTCGTTGAGAACGCCGAGAATGATTTCTCTCTGTTTCTCAGTTGCATCGGAATATACCTGAAGAGCTTCTTCTACGCTCATCTTTTCGATAACGATGTTTGTAAGGAGCTGCTGCTTAGCTGTTTCTACGTCGGGCAGCTGTTCAGCTACTGTAGAATCCATAATAGGCATATCGTAGAGAATTGAATATTCATCGAATACTGCGAGAGAGTTTACAATTCTTTCGTCAACTTCGATGGGGTCTTGATAGGTAGTAATTGTAAGAGCAGCATCATAGAATGACTTCTCGAAATCTGTGTTTGCGTCAGCCATTGTGGGAAGAGCCTTAGCGCTTACAATATTGCCGTCATCGTCACGTTTTGTAACTTCGTAGTGAACGCCTTCAACACCTCTGGTGAAAAGAAGCTCGCCTTCTCCGCCGTCATGCGAGTAGAGAATGAAGTTTTCAAATACTTCTTCGGGATGTTCGCAGAAGTTTGTAATTACGTAAGCAACTGCGGGTCTCTCGATGTAATATTCCTTATCGGGGTCGAATGAAGGAAGAGGAATCATTTCAGCTGTAGCGTCTTTCTGCTTAAGGTTCTTGTCAAGGGTTCTGTTCCAAGTACCTGCCCAGTAGTTGAAGCAGCCAACAATACCGCTCTGGAACTTGTCACGGCAGGTTGAAGTCTTGTTAGAAACAGACTGAGGATCGATAAGACCTTCGTTCCAAGCATCGTTAATTCTGTTAAGAGCAGCTTCCATTTCGGGTTCAAGAACACCGTCAACGTACTTGCCCTGATCTTCATCATAGTGGAAGTCGGGACGTGCATCCTGATAGAATTCTCTTAAGTAGATTTCATAAGGAGACTCTGTTGAAATAAGACCGGCAACAGTCAAGGGGTAGATTGTCTGACCCTTATATTTGTCCTTGAAGCTTACGCCGTTTGAGTCAACCTCTTCACAATCTACGATAGTTTTGAATGCTCTAAGCATATCAACAAACTCTTCGTAGCTTGTGGGGTTTTCGATACCGAGTGCGTCCATCCAGTCCTTACGAGCATATGTAACAGTACCGTTACCACGCTGATTGGGGAAGCCGTAAATACGGTCTTCTGCGTATTCGGAGTCACATCTCATACCTTCAACATACTTCTCGTTTACAATACCGGAAGCCTTAAGGTCTGAAGACTCCCAAGCGTCTGTCATATCCCAGAGAACGCCCTCTGCTGCATATGACGGATAGTAGGTCGAACCGAGTTCGATAACGTCTGCAGGCTCTTCAGCCGCAAAGGTAATACCTACTTTTTCATAATACTGGTTGTGTTCGGGCTTTTCAATTGAGAGCTTTATTCCCGTTAAACGCTCATATTCTTCACAGAACTCAGCATGACCGTTGTTTTCTGTCAGGATTGTGGTAGCCATAACGGAGATACTCTCCGGCTTTCCGTCCTCTGTCAGAGCAACGTGGTTTTTGCTTGAGCCGCAAGCTGAAAGACCCGAAACGATTAACAAAGCAACCGCAACCGTAGCAGCCTTTGTTAAAATGTTCTTTTTCATAAAAATCCCCCTTTGCGTATTAGGTAATTTTGCATAAATTTATTGCACCGGGAAAATCGCAAGATTAAATGTGCAATAACTAGTCTAT
>JAJBVU010000245.1:8053-13783 GCA_020859645.1 Eubacterium sp.
TTATAAATAATTTCTAAAATTAGCCATTTTTTGAGTGATTTTTTAATCTAATTTTTCAATTTGGTTAATTTTACCTAAGTTAAATATGAGTATGACCCTATTAAGGACTTCAAAAGGAATGCCTTCACCTCTCAGCTTCACTACGTTCAGCAGCTCCCCTCAAGGGGAGCCTTAGTTGGCTCCGAAAGCCTCCCCGTGAAGGTAGGTGGAGAGGTAATAACTCTGTCGGCACTCGTTCTCAAACCACGAAAAAAAGGAGAACCTAACTTTCGTTAAATTCTCCTTTTGGTTAAGCTGCTAAGCAGCTGTTAAGTTTTAAAGTTTTGTTTGACCGGTGATTACTCAGCTACTGTCAAGCCTACACTGTAAGTATAAACGTTAGTGCCAACGCCGCCGAAGTAGTATGTGCCTGCTTCAACTGCTGCTGAAAGCTCATAGCCTTCTGCCTTGTCGGAACCTTCGTTTGTATAGCTTGTTACAACTGTGTAAGATTCGTCCATCTTACCGAGAACGATCTTCTTACCGGAGTTTATATCAGCTGTTACTGTCAGTGTACCGGGTGTTAAAACCTGAATTGTATAAATAGGTCTTATTGTATCTCCGTCGCTTGATGCAAATCTAACATCAGATGAACCTGCGCCGTAGATAGCAAATAAATCATTTACAGCCTTAATTGTAAGAGCATCAGCTGCTGTTACTATAATATTGCTTGAAGATAAGAGAACTGTGTTCAAAGCGGCGGAGCCTGCTGCTGTAGCAGTATATGTGTCGCCTGTATCTTCTGCAGCTGTAGTTTCTTCGCTCTGAGCTTCTGTAGCAGATTCTGTTTCAGCTTCTGTAGCTGATTCAGTCTCAGTTTCTGTAGCAGATTCTGTTTCGGCTTCTGTTGTTGCTTCAGATGAACCTGTGTTTAAGCTTACACTGTATGTATAAACGTTAGTGCCAACGCCGCCGAAGTAGTATGTGCCTGCTTCAACTGCTGCTGAAAGCTCATAGCCTTCTGCCTTGTCAGAACCTTCGTTTGTATAGCTTGTTACAACTGTGTAAGAACCGTCATCCTTAACAAGAACGATCTTCTTTGTTGAGTTTACATCGGCTGTTACAGTTAATGTGCCGGCTGTTGTCACATCAATCTTATAGATAGGTCTGATTGTGTCGCCGTCGCTTGATGTAAATCTAACGTCGGAAGTACCTGCGCCGTAAACTGCAAGCAGATTATCCTCGCTCTCTGTATTTGTATCCTTTACAGTAAGATCATCAGCTGATGTTACTGTAATGTTGCTTGTGGATAAGAGAACAGTACCCAAAGCTATGGAGCCTGTTTCTGCAGCTGTGTATGTGTCGCCTGAAACAGCTGCTTCTGTAGTAGATTCTGTCTCAGTTTCTGTAGCAGATTCTGTTTCAGCCTCTGTTGTAGTAGTTTCTTCAGAAGTTGTTGTAGCTTCTGATGTAGCTTCTGTTGATGCCTCAGTAGCTTCTGTTGATGCCTCAGTAGCTTCTGTTGTAGTTACGTCTGAAGAACCGCTGCCGCCTGAGAATGAATAGCCAACCTGTGAGAAGTCAATGTAGTAGGTTGTGCAGGGGTCATCCCATGTGCCGAATTCTTCAACGAATTTTTCATAAGAATCGATTGTATCGCCTTTGTCTACAACATTGGGAAGAGTACCTGTGTTGATTGTGAATTCAATTCTGTCGCCGCCAATAGCGTCAAGGGCTTCCTTAACAGTACCGTCTGCATTTGCAACATCAAGATAAGGCTTAACAATGTTTCTCAAAGTATAGATTACGTTCTCCCTGAAGGGCTGTTGAGTTGTAGGTGAAGAATACTTTTTGTATACATCGTCTGCATAATCAATAAATCCGCTTGCTTCGAGATCTGCAATTCTCGGAATAACCTCTGAGTTATTGAAGAAATACCAGTCAACTACATCAATGCCGTAATTAGAATAATGATCGTCATAATGCTTCATAACAGTTGTGCTGTCAGAATATGTATCTGCATCATAAACAACAACCTGGAAGTTTGTTCTGAACCAACCAAAATCTGTATAATTTGCTTCAATAGCGTCAATGTCAGCATTTGTAATAGTAACATCGTTAAATTCATAGAAGAGATTCTTAGCTTCTTCGATGGTGAGGTCGCCGTCTAAAGCTGTATAGAAGTCTGTGATGAATGATGTTAATTCGCTGTTGCCTGTAACGCTTACAATATCGAGAAGCCAAGCTTCACAAGCACTGTCTGTGAGCTTATAGTCATTCAGATATACCTTGTCGAGGAAGTTATTAACCTGGTCAATTCTGGCGGTGTTGTCAACATCTCCGAAATAATTGTCGAAGAAAGCATCAACTGAAGTTGACTCTAACTCATCCTGTGCGCTTGTTCTTGCATCATCTTTTGTAGCGCCGTCCCAGTCAACGGGCTGGAATACCTTTCCGCCAATCTTACCGGCTGTTACATAAATGTACTCGGGTAATGTTCCCTTAGCAGCCATCTGTAAAATCATAGCAACGTCTTTTGCGGAAACGCCGTGACAGTCTGTAACGTCAGCTGCTTCAGCATCAAAAGTTTCACCTTCAAGGTTAGCAGGGTTAAGAACATATTCCATAGTAAGGTCGGCATCGGCCTTTGTTACGGAACCGTCGCTGTTTACATCACCGCTGCCTGCGGCAAAGGCTGAAACATTAAGGCTTGTTAAGAGCATAGCCGTTGAAGTAAGAAGAGCAAGTGTTTTCTTAATTTTCATTAAACTTTTTCCTCCTTGTTTCATTATTAAATTAGTTGAGATAGGTGCTTACGTAGTAAGACTTTCTAAGGTTTTTCTCATTTTGATATTGAGTTTGTAATGTGGAAACAATTGAAGTATCCGCACCTATGGAAGAGAGCTGCGCTGACAAGTCGGAGAGGACGGCTGCTACAGAGCTGTCGGCTTCCGCCTGAAGAGCGTTGACCTCTCCCATATGAGAGGCGAGGATAGAGCTGATGGCGCTTTTAGACCGCTGGTCAGCGGAAAGAGCCATATACTCTGACTTCATTTCAGCTTCCAAACTGCCAAGTCTGCCTATGTAGTATGCTTTAAGGGAATACATTTTTTTCACTGCATTGCCCACCAAAGTGTTTTCATCTACCTTGGAAGAATCAGAACCTGAAACGGAGCCGGAACTATTGCTGCCTTCGGTATCGCCGGATACTTCGGTATCCTCATTACTGCCTGTTTCTGTTTGAGTTGATGATGATTCGCCGTCCTCTTCATTGAGGATACGGGTCATAGCTTCCTCAACGGTAAGCTCGCCCTTGCGGATCATTTCTTCCTCTTCCAGAGTAAAATCTCTCAGAACAGGGGTTTCATATTGGGAGAGAGCCTCTTCGGACACAGACTTAGAGTCTGCGATTTCAGAGGCAATATCCTCACTTGAAAGGGTGATGCCCTTATAAGCGGAGATAATGTTGTCTCTTTGCCAAATAATCAATGCAGCCGCCGCAACAACTATTATAAGAACGAAAATCAAAACAGCCTTTAAGACCTTAGAACCAAAAGAGCTTTTTCTTTTTTCTTCCATAATAACAGTCACCTCGCATATAACAGCTGTATTGACAGCAATACCAATTTACAATATATAATGATAGTATACACCGACTGCGATAAAAAATCAAGTGTTAAAAACAAATTTTATTATAAATATTTTTGAAATTTAAGGTAAACGGGGATTTTAAGCGAATAGAAAACTGCCCCACCTCTCCGTCAGCTTCGCTGCCACCTCCCCTCAAGGGGAGGCTCGTCGCTTCCGAAAGTTTTGTGGTGTCTTTAGTACCTCCCAAGCATTAACGCCGCAGCAACAACAAGGTTAGTCAAAAAAGAGGGGGTTTTAAGCTTTCCCGATGTCAAAAGCCTGAGAGTTGTTTTATTTGAATATTTATAGGCTATAATTTGGGTCAGAAGAGCCAAATTTTCCGTCGGAATAAGCCCCTGCGCAGTTCTGATAAGAAGAGCCGCTTCATCGGAGCGTGAAAAATACTTGTTTTTAATGAAAAAAGAAAAGTAGTGGGCTAACTTATCGAAAAGGGAACGGCTGCCCAAAAGGTTTGAGGAATGCTGGCGGTAGAGAATGTGAGAATTTTCGTCAAAGAAAATTTCTGCGTTTACCGCCGATGCAAGACGATATAAAAAGGTGTCGTGCATTGAAACCTTTTTCGGCTCGGGGGTTTTTCTTAAAACCTCAAGCATAGCCCTGTTGAAAACCATTGTACAGCCTGTAGCCGGGTTTTGAGACATAGCCGAACCCAAGCCGGGCTTAAACTTAAGCTTTGTATTTGATAAGGGATTAAGGCTTTCATCGGCTATGGTTAAATTTGAAAAATAAAGACCGCAGCCTTTGGCGTTTTTAAGCATTTCTGCAGCTGAGAAAAGCTTATCGGGAAGCCAAAAATCGTCCTGATCCGCAAAAGCATAAAAATCGGCATAAGGAGCCTTTTTAACCAAGTCAAAAAAGCTTGCCTTAACGCCGATATTTTTTTCGCTGTAATATGAAATTTTGTCTTTGAAGCTTTCTAAAACAGAAACGGTTCCGTCCGATGAGCCGTCGTCTCTTATGAGAAGAGACACTTCAACCCCTGTTTGGGAAAGTATTGAGTTTATCTGCTCGCTTATAAACTTTTCTCCGTTGTATGCGGAGAGTAAAACCTGTATTGTCATAGAAGCCTATTTCTCCTTCGCAAAACAGCAGATTGATAAAAATGGAAATTGCTCCACCTCTCAGTCAGCTGCGCTGACAGCCGGAACCCGAAAGAGTTCGGGACGGACTGAAAGTCCGGCTTTTGCCGCAGGCAAAAAGTTCTGAACACCCTCAAGGGGAGCCTCGTCGCACTTGCCTGCGTGCAATTCGCTTCCTCGTTTCACTCGAAAGCAAGATTGCACTGCGGAAGTGCTCCTCTTTCGCAAAAAGTCTCCGCCTTTTTGCGACGGGCGGCTTCGCCGCCGCCACCTCTCCGCCTGCCTGCGGCAGGCACCTCTCCTCAAGGAGAGGCTCAATCGGCTGTTTAACAGGCACCCTTACCCAATAATACTGCCGGGATAGTCTTTAAAATAAGAACAATATCCAAAATGATACTGCGTGTTTTTATGTACTGACGGTCAAGCTCCATCCACTCTTTAAAGTCGACATCGCTTCTGCCGCTTACCTGCCAAATACAGGTTAAACCGGGCTTAACCAAAAGACGCTCGCTGTCTCTGCCGGTGTATTGGGCTACTTCCTTGGGAAGAGCCGGTCTGGGACCCACAATACTCATATCTCCGGCTAAAATATTAAAAAGCTGAGGAAGCTCGTCTATGGAAAACTTCCTTATAAAACGTCCTACGGGGTGATACGTGGGTCATGCTTCATTTTAAAAACAGGCCCGTCCATTTCGTTCTTTTTAGCAAGCTCCTCTAAAACCTGATCGGCGTTTATGTACATACTTCTGAACTTATACATAGTGAAAAACTTGCCGTTTTTGCCTACTCTGATTTGAGTGTAAATACTTCTTCCGGGTGAGGTCAAAGCAACAATAGCGGCGGTAAGTATTAAAATCGGCGAAAGGACGATAATTGCCGTAAGTGAGCATATTATATCCATAGCTCTTTTTAAAAAGTGATAGCCGAAGTGAGGCTCCGGCAGAACCTCTTTTTTAAAATTCTTTTTTAAAGCCGTATTTTGCAAATTCCCCAACGATTCTTCCATCTGCACTGCCATAAA
>JAJBVU010000245.1:13793-26177 GCA_020859645.1 Eubacterium sp.
TTTAAGTTTCGCTATTCTTTATCATAGCATATGTTTTGAAGTTTGTAAAGAGATTATTTTATAAAAGTATAAAAAATTATGTCAAAAATGATTGCAGAACTTTTTCAGTTATGTTACAGATTGCCCCAACGTTTTTAATTCTGTGTTGGTATTATTTTAAAGTAAAAACAGAGTTTCTGAAAAAGGGTCTAAAAAAAGTTAAACAATTTACACTAAAAGTACTTGAAAAGATTTGGGTAATGTTGTATAATTTGATATGAGAGAGCTTCGGGGGCTTGCCGCTCCCGTAAGTTAATTAAATTAAAACGGAGGGAAGAATATGAAGTTAGATGATTTTTCATTAAAGGGAAAGGTTGCTCTCGTTACGGGCGCTTCTTACGGAATAGGTTTTGCTATTGCTTCAGGTATGGCTGCCTGCGGCGCTACAATCGTTTTCAACGATATTAAGCAGGAGCTTGTTGACAAGGGACTTGCTAACTATAAAGAAGCAGGCATCGACGCTCACGGCTATGTTTGCAACGTATGCGACGAAGAGGCTGTTCAGGCAATGGTTAAGCAGATCGAAGAAGAAGTAGGCGTTATCGATATTCTCGTAAACAACGCAGGTATCATCAGAAGAATACCTATGACAGAAATGTCAGCTGCCGACTTCCGTATGGTAGTAGACGTTGACCTTAACGCTCCCTTTATCGTTTCAAAGGCTGTTATTCCTTCAATGCAGAAGAAAGGTCACGGCAAGATTATTAACATCTGTTCAATGATGTCAGAATTAGGCCGTGAAACAGTTTCAGCTTATGCTGCAGCTAAGGGCGGTCTTAAGATGCTTACAAGAAATATCTGTTCTGAATACGGCGCTGACAACATTCAGTGCAACGGCATCGGCCCCGGCTATATCGAAACTCCCCAGACTGCTCCTTTGAGAGAGAGACAGGCTGACGGCTCAAGACATCCTTTCGACGCTTTCATCGTTGGCAGAACACCTGCCGGCAGATGGCTTAAGCCCGAGGAGCTTGCAGGCCCCGCAGTTTTCCTTGCTTCTGACGCATCAAACGCAGTAAACGGTCACATTCTCTATGTTGACGGCGGTATCCTTGCTTATATCGGCAAGCAGCCCTGATAAAATTGCAAAAACACCCTGTATTTTGCAAGTAATCTAAGGCAGAAACCATCAAGTTCACAGAAAAGTTTCTTCCTTATAATTTAAAATCAGCAGTACATAATTATAATTAGGCTGCGTCTATCGGCGAAGCCTTTTTTATGTCTTAAAACATAAGACAATAGGGTTATATGCTTAAAGTTATATTGTTTCTGCGAAAATTGTAAAATAACTATGATTGATTTATCAAAAAGGGATTGAAAAAAAGACAAAAAGGTGTAAAATAATGATGAAGATATGAACAAATATGAACAAAGGAATGCTTTAATATGAACAGAGAAGAGCTTTCTGAAAAGATTTTGAAAAGCTATGAGGGCTTTTTTGATATAAACGAACCCTCGGAAGAGGGGAAAAGTCTCGGGCTTAAGGCTCGCTGCGACTTTCATATGAAAAATTCAAAATATGTGCTTGTTAAAAAGGCTAAGCTTTGGGAGGCGGACTGTCACGAATACATATTTGTGTTTTCTGTGGATGAGCTTAATGAAGAAGGCTTTGAAAGGTGCAGAGAATATGTTCTCAGAGAAGGGGAGAAGCTAATCTCTCCCAAACCGGGGCATATGTATACTTATTTAACAGCGGTTTTTGTCTGCGATGATTTTACAAAAGGGGCAAAGAAGCTTCTTAAAAAATCAAAGCATTATAAAAGCTACAAATTTTCGCTGCTTGGGTGGTCTGAATTCCGAACCTTTGCCGTAAGGGCAGGGGACGGAGAACTGTTTTTCAACAGAGCCGCAAAGCAGTGTTCAAAATTTGTAAAAGAATTAGGGAAATGAAAACACACATTTCCAAAATATTTTAAGGAGGAACTTTTATGAATTCTGTTGTACTTTTAGTCGCAGGACTTATAATCCTTGTTTTGGGTTATTTATTCTACGGCAGATGGCTTGCCAAAACATGGGGCGTTGACCCTAAGCGTGAAACCCCCGCTCACACAAAGCAGGACGGCATGGACTACGTTCCGGCGAAGGCTCCCGTTCTTTTCGGCCATCACTTTTCTTCAATTGCCGGTGCAGGCCCTATTAACGGTCCTATTCAGGCGGCTGTTTTCGGGTGGGTGCCCGTTATTCTTTGGGTGCTTATCGGCGGTATCTTTATAGGTGCGGCTCATGACTTCGGCGCTCTTGTGGCTTCTCTTCGCCACGGCGGCGCTTCTATCGGCGAGGTTATTGCCTCAACAATAGGCAAGAGAGCAAAGAGACTTTTCATTATTTTCTCTTGGCTTGCTCTTATTTTGGTTATTGCGGCTTTCGGCTCGATTGTTGCCAATACATTCTGTGCAACATTCGTTGACGGCGTTGTTGATACGGCTGCCAGCTCCGCTAACGTAACTACCGCCACAGTTTCAATTCTCTTCATATTAATATCCATTCTTTTCGGCTACTTTGTTTACCGCAGAAACGTAAACATTGTTATAGGCTCCGTTTTGGGTATAATCGGCATTATTCTCTGCCTTGCAATCGGTATGAAGTTCCATTTTATATACTTAAGCTACACAACATGGATGATTGTTGTAGGTATATATATTCTTATTGCTTCCGTAACTCCCGTTTGGATTTTGCTTCAGCCCAGAGACTACTTAAGCTCATTCCTGCTTTACGCTCTTATGATTTTGGCTGTTGTGGGTATTATAGGCGCACACCCCAGTCTCGATGTTCCTGCATTTACGGGCTTTAAGGACACTATCTCTGTTGAGGAATTCCACGGCTCCGCAGGCTTGGGCTATCTCTTCCCGGCGTTGTTCGTTACTATTGCCTGCGGCGCAATTTCCGGCTTCCACTCACTTATTTCTTCCGGAACAACCTCAAAGCAGCTTGACAACGAAAAGCACGCTTTGCCTATTGCCTACGGCGGAATGCTTATAGAATGTGCTTTGGCAATAATTTCTCTTTGCGCAATCGGCTATGTTTGGAACGATGTTAAAGCCGGCGACATAGGCTTTGTTCCCACAACTGTTTTTGCCGGCGGTATTGCCAAAATGTTAAGCACAATCCCCGGACTTGAAAACTCCTATCAGACAGCTTATTCCCTTCTTGTTCTTGCAGTTTCGGTTTTCTGTCTTACTTCACTTGACACAGCCGCAAGACTTGCAAGATATATGTTCCAGGAATTTTGGCTTGACAACGGCGAAACATATAAGGACGTAACAGGCTTCAGACACTACGCAGCCAATCCCTTGGTTGCTACATTTATATCTGTATTTTTGGGTATTGCTTTGGGTCTTACAGGCTACGCTAAGATTTGGGCTCTTTTCGGAGCTTCAAACCAGCTTTTGGCTGCCCTTGCACTTCTTGCAGTTGCCACATGGCTCGGAAAGGTGGGTAAGAATAACAAAATGCTCTACATACCTATGGTATTTATGCTGATTGTTACTATTTCCTCACTTGTTCTGTCTATTATTTCAAACGGCACGTCTCTTATGACAGCCTTTGATATTTGGGCGCTTATAAGAACAGTCCTTGCAGTTCTCCTTGTTGTTCTTGCAATAATTCTTGCTATAGAAAGCTTTACAACAATCAAAAATCAGAACAGCAAAAAATAATTAAATATAATCAATGATATATTCTCCCTGAGGGCAAATGCCTTTGGGGAGTTTTTTTTCGGAAATTTTTGTTTAATCACTAAATTTTCTTGAAAAAGGAATAAAAATTTGCTATGATATTATATATACCAAGACGAAAATGAATTTAGGTGATATATATGATGAAAGAAAATGTAGTTTTGCCTTTAATTCCCTTAAGGGGAATAGCGGCTTTTCCCGGTGTGGAGCTTTTATTTGACATAAAAAGAGAAGGCTCCCTTGCGGCTCTTAACGCCGCAAATCAGGACAGTAAGGAAATTTTGCTTATAGCCCAAAAGGATCACTCAAAGGAAAGCGTTGAAAAAAGCGACCTCTTTGACGTAGGGGTAATAGGCACAATAAGACAGGTTTTCAAGGCGGCTCCCGGTGTCGACAGGGCTTTGGTCAGATGTACAAAAAGAGTACGGCTTGTGAGATTTGTTCAGGAAAAGCCTTATATTACAGGGGAGTGTATTCCCCTTGTGGACAGTATCGACGATTTTGCGGACGAGGCTGAAAAAAAGGCAGTAGGGGACTTGGTAAGAGAAGCTTTTGAGGAATACTGTGTAAATTCGGGAAAGTTCACAAGAGAATTTTCAGATGAGCTTATGAAGGTCAATTCACTGGGGCTTATTATAAACGTAATGGCTGCGAGAATTGAATTTAAGCTTGAGGACAAGCAGAAAATTTTGGAGACAATTCCCGTTAAGGCAAGAGCCTATGAGCTTTTGAAGCTTTTCAGGTCTGAAAGTATAGTTCTTAAGGTAAAAAAGGAAATCGACGAAAAGGTCAGACAGAATTTCGAAAAGGTTCAAAAAGAAAATATATTGAGAGAACAGCTTAAGGTTATAACCGAGGAGCTTAAGGACGAGGACGGAATTGACGGAGAAATCGAGGGCTATAAAAAAAGAGCTGAAAGGCTTAAGCCCTTTGAAGAGGTTTACCAAAGGCTTGAAAAGGAGTTTTTAAGGCTTAAGAAAATGCCGCCTATGTCTCCCGAAAGCACCTTAAGCAGAGACTATATAGAGCTTGTTCTGTCTCTGCCATGGGGAGTTTATTCCGAGGACAACACGAGCCTTAAAAAGGCGGCGGCTGTTTTGGATAAGGATCACTACGGTCTTGAGGACGTTAAAGAGCGAATTATAGAATTTTTGGCTCTGAAGCTTTCCTGCGACAATTCGAAAGCGCCTGTTTTGTGTTTGGTGGGTCCTCCCGGTGTTGGAAAAACCTCTGTTGCACAGTCGGTAGCAAGAGCCTTAGGCAGAAAATACGTCAGAATGTCTTTGGGCGGACTGCATGACGAGGCGGAGCTTAGAGGTCACAGAAAAACCTACGTAGGGGCTATGCCGGGAAGAATTATTACCGCAATAAAATCCGCCGGAACAGCCAACCCTCTTATACTTATGGACGAAATCGACAAGGTGGGAAAGGACTATAAGGGCGACCCGGCTTCGGCTCTTTTAGAGGTTTTGGACGGGGAGCAGAATTTCTCTTTCAGAGACAACTATCTTGAGCTGCCCTTTGACATTTCAAAGGTGTTTTTCATCTGCACTGCCAACACTGCGGACACAATTCCACCGGCACTTAAGGATAGAATGGAAATAATCACTCTTTCAAGCTACACTGAAGAGGAAAAGCTTAAAATAGCCCTTAAATATTTGGTTAAAAAGCAGCTTGATTTTCACGGACTTACTAAAAAGCAGGTTAAAATCAAGCCCTCGATTATAAAGGAAATTATTTCGGGCTATACCAGAGAAGCCGGTGTCAGAAATCTTGAAAGAAATATAGGAAGCATTTGCAGAAAAGCCCTTAAGGAGCTTATGACTGACGAGGAAAGGTCGGAAATCGACGTTACCCCCGAAAAGCTTGTTGAATATTTGGGTCAGAGAAAGTTCAAACAGGAGACTGTCGAAAACAGCGGCACTGTGGGAGAGGTAACAGGGCTTGCCTGGACGCAGCTTGGGGGAACCACCCTTAAAATCGAAGTCAACACATTTAAGGGAAAGGGAAACCTTAAGCTGACAGGAAACGTAGGAAAGGTTATGGAGGAGTCGGCTTATGCGGCTTACAGCTACATAAGGGCAAATGCCGAGAAATTAGGGGTTTTCCTTGACTTTGAGGAAACGGACATACACATTCACATTCCCGAGGGGGCAGTCCCCAAGGACGGGCCTTCTGCCGGTGTAACAATGACTACTGCTATGGTTTCCGCTTTAACAGGCAGAAAGGTTAAGCGGAGGGTCGCTATGACCGGGGAGGTTGACATAAGGGGCAATGTTCTGCCTATAGGCGGACTTAAGGAGAAGGTTTTGGCGGCTAAAAGAGCCGGAGTTAAAACGGTGATTTTGCCTGAGGACAACAAAACCGACCTTGAAGAGCTGCCGGAGTACGCCAAAAAGGATATGATTTTTATATCTGCGAAAGATGTTTCCGAGGTTTTGGCTGCGGCGCTTATGCCCTCTGAAAGGGCTAAAAGACCTGACACCGCCGATAAAGCCGACGAAGGCATAAATGTTGTTAAGCCGCCCCTTTCTCAGGTAATTACGGAAAAACCCGTTGTTAGGAGTTAAATTTTATGATAATAAACAATGCTTATATTGCAAAAACAGCCGTTAAAAAAAGTCAGTACCCCGATAACGGTCTTACGGAAATAGCCTTTGCAGGCAAGTCGAACGTAGGAAAGTCAAGCCTTATAAACACAATGCTGGGAAGAAAGGCTTTGGCGAGAACAGGCTCAAGCCCGGGCAAAACCCGAACCATAAATTTTTATTCCGTTGAGGATAAGCTTTATTTTGTGGATTTGCCGGGCTACGGCTATGCAAAGGCTTCCAAAACGGAAATTGAAAAATGGGGAAGAATGACCGATGAATATTTGCTTAACAGAGAAGAGCTTAAGGCAATTATTCTTTTGGTGGATATAAGGCACGAAGCAGGGAAAAACGATGTTATGATGCTTGATTATCTCCGTCATTACGGCTATAAAATAATTATTGCCGCCACAAAGTGCGACAAGGTAACAAGAAACCGTCTGCCCTCACACGTTAAAATGTTAAAGAATTCTTTGGGGCTTAAGGAGGGAGAGGTTCTTATTCCTTTTTCTTCGGTGTCGAAACAGGGCAGAGAGGAGCTTTGGGAAGTCATTAAAAATCTGTAAATATTAAACAGGCAGTTAGAAACATAAATTTTTAAAAAGAGGTGTGTTTTTATGAAATGTCCCTTTTGCGGATGTACCGAATCAAAGGTGCTTGATACCAGAACCTTAGACGAGGCTACGGCTATAAGACGCCGCCGCCAGTGTGAAAAATGCGGAGAGAAGTTCACCACCTATGAAAGGGTGGATATTATCCCCGTTGTGGTAATTAAAAGCGACAACACAAGAGAAACCTTTGACCGAAACAAGATTTTAAGCGGTATTCAGAGAGCCTGCAACAAGCGCCCAGTATCTATGGAGCAAATGGAAAATATGGTTAAGGAAATCGAAACCGTAATTTACAACACCTCCGGTAAAGAGGTTCACTCGGACGAAATAGGCAGACTTGTTATGGAAAGGCTTAAGGACACCGACGAGGTGGCTTATGTAAGATTTGCCTCGGTTTATAAGCAGTTTAAAGACATAGATTCATTTATGGCTGAGCTGGCAAGCCTTTTGAAGGTGAAAGACAATTAATGACTGCTGATTTTCTACAGCTATTAAAAATGTGAGTTTTTTTCGAAATGTAAGCTGTTGACAAAAGACAGTTGTTATAGTAAGATTAAAACAGGTTTAAACAGATTAACGGAATTAAAGGAAATTTTTTGGGAGGAAGTGAAAATTTTGAAGGATATAGGAATTTTAAACGATGTAACCGATATAAGCGAAATTAAGAAGGCTATTTTGATTAAAGTTGCTAAATATTCTTATGAGGGAACTATTCTCAGCCACTATGAGTCTATTCCTTTTGAGCTGACAAACAGGCTTAACCCTGTTTTCAGGTGCTGTGTTTATAAAGAAAGGGCGATTTTTGCCGACAGAGTCAGGCTCGCTATGGGCAGACTGCCTATTGACGAAACCTATGTAAACAAAGACCCTTATCAGATAGTTTATGTTATTCCCCCTGCCTGTGAGGGCTGTCCTATTGAAAGATTTACGGTAACAAACAACTGCCACAGCTGTCTTGCCCAGAGATGCGTTAAGGCGTGCCGTTTCGGAGCCATAACAAAAACACCTCACGGAGCATACATAGACAGCTCAAAATGTAAGGAGTGCGGCGCCTGTATGAAGGCCTGCCCCTACAATGCAATTGTTGATACCGAAAGACCCTGCAAGAAGAGCTGCCCCGTTTCGGCTATTGAAATTGCGGAAACAAGCAATCTTGCGGTTATAAACGAAGAAAAATGTATTAACTGCGGAAGGTGCGTTGCCGCCTGTCCTTTCGGGGCAATTGCGGACGTTTCTCAGATTTCCACCGTAATTGCGGAAATTCTCGACCCCGAGGTTAAAATTATAGCTATGGTTGCTCCCTCAGTTGAAGGTCAGTACGGTCCCTATTCCGTAAAGAGCCTTAAAGCCGGAATTAAGGATCTGGGCTTTGATGAGTGCTTCGAGGTGTCTTTGGGCGGAGACATAACAGCCTACAGAGAAGCGGAAGAGGTTCTTGAAAGAGTTAAGGAAGGCAAGAAAACGACTACGTCCTGCTGTCCTGCATTTTTCAACCTTATCGACAGACACTATCCCACATTGAAGGATAATGTTTCTACCACCGTTTCGCCTATGGTAGGTACTGCAAGACACATTAAAAACCTTTACCCCGATGCTAAGGTTGTTTTCGTAGGTCCCTGTATAGCTAAGAAAAACGAAGTAAGAAGCCGTTACGGCTCTGAAATAGACTATTGCCTGACCTTTGAAGAGCTGGGGGCAATGATTTACACCAAGGAAATCGATTTTGCCAAATACGAGCCCGAAAACGAGGTTGCTTCTTATTACGGCAAGGCTTTTGCCAAAAGCGGCGGCGTAGCGGCGGCAGTTGTTAAAGTATGCGAAGAAAAGGGCGAAAAGCCCCCTGTTGCTGTACTTTGCAACGGCGTTGAGGAATGTAAGAAGAACCTTATGCTTATGAAGGTGAACCGCTTCCAGGGAGATATTATGGAAGGTATGGTCTGCGACGGCGGCTGTATAAACGGCCCCGGCAAGGCAAGACCCCTGACAGAGCTTAAGAGAGACTATGAAAAGCTCCTTAAGGCAACCACCAATAAAGAGGTTATTAAAACCTGCGACGATACGGGAATTTCTCAGGTTAATATGCACCGTCCCGGCACTCACCACGCCTGACCGGATGAAAAACAAAACCAGGACAAACGTATGAATTAAAATCCTGTTAAGAAACTGTTGCAGAGCTAAATTCAATTCACTGAATATCAACACCGTTCGAAGTCATTTACTGCAAATCGATGTCTAAATAAAACTGAAATCTAATGGTTGTTGTGTATTTTCAACACTCCTGTAACAATTTCGCAATTCGTGCGTTTGTTCTGGAGTTTCCAAAATTAGGTCTGACTAAAAGAAGGCTATAATGTACAATGAATTTATGTGTGCAATAAAACCGAAAGGGGAATATGATTGTGGCAAGAGTGTTATCGGAAAACGAACTGAAGGTATTCGTTAAACAGGTTTTGGATCTGGAGCTTTCCTACTATCGGCAAAACAAGTTGTCGAATGCTTTATTCAAACGGGTTACAAACGCCAGAGAGAATCTTGAAGAACTGAATAAAGTCGCAAAGGACGATAAGCCTCCGAAAAAAGAATTATTAGTGGATTCAATATTTTCTACTGAAACTTTTATGGCTTTGGCTTGCGGAGCGGCGTGGGGAGCAATTATAGGAGTCGGGGTATATCTGGTAACTCACTTCATGTTTAATATGAGTTTCTCATTGAAAAACCTCGTCATCCTTTTGGCAGTAGTGGGTGCAATTCTTGCGACTGTTTACACAGTTATTACCGACAGGCAGAGTGAAAAGGATGTATATAAGTATCTGCTTCACGAGTATAACGAACGTGAACAGAAAAGAAAGCATGACATACCGTACTATAAAAAATTTATTGCTGTGTGTTCAGAATTGATGGAGTTAGGAAATAAGGCGTGTTCAGACACCATGAAGCTTCTGATTGAGTACTACAATTTAGGCTACATATATCCTAAGTACCAGGGACTTGTTCCAGTGACCACAATATATGAATATCTTGATTCGGGGCGGTGCTCTTCGCTTACAGGTGCTGACGGAGCATATAACCTCTACGAGAGCGAACTCAGACAGAACTTGATAATCGAAAAACTTGACGATGTGCTCGTAAAACTTGACGAAATAGTATATAATCAGAAATTACTTTCCGACGCAATTGCGGAAAGCAACAGGTTGATATCTTCACTTTGTACATCTGTTGAAGTAATGAACAACAACACAGCGGTTACCGCTTACTACAGCAAGGTCACGGCAGAGAACACAAAATACCTCTCAATGCTCGCAACCTATGAAGTTCTGAGCGGGCATTAAAAGTATTTGACAGATGTGTTGTAATGGACTCAAAGAGACCATTACGGAAGAAAGAAACCGACCGATTGCTGCGAAAGACAAAATTGTCAGATTATAGCGAATACTCGCAGAAAATTCACGAGACTTTTTCTTCAAATCTGCTGCATTTTCTCTTCCTGTCGGGTATAATTAAAATGGTTTAGTGAGATTCGATTGTATTCTGCGTGTTGTGATATAAACTAATAAAATGAGAGGAGATTGTTGTATGAAAGTTGTATTAACAAAGATTTCAATAGTGGTTATTTTGATGAGTTGTGTGCTTGCGTTTACTTTAACCGGTTGTGGAAATGCCGGTACCGGAAACACTGGCACGTCAGAAGATGAATATTCAGCATCAAGTCAAGATGATTCCAATCAAGATGGAGTGAATTCGTCTGTAATTGAATCGGCTGATTCGAATGATAGCTCCGCAGAAGAATATTCGGAGCTGATTTTTGGTGACTTAGATAATTTGGGCAATAATCCCAATAATCTTAATCAGTGTCCCGGTGGAATTGCTTTTGATGATGAGTATATTTATTATGCGGATAACAGTGCTGGAAACGTGGAATATACTAGTATAAGCCGTATTCATTATGATGGGACAGGTTATGAGATTCTTCCGATTGAAGATGTTTTAGGAAACGAAGATTTACTTTTGAATATTAAAGATGGCTATCTTTACTATGTTGCATCTGATAACAGCATTAAGCGATACAATATTGAAACTAACGGTATAGAAGCCGTTATGCAGTCAGATGCAAATCCTGCTGAGATTACAAATATGCTTATTGTAAATGATTACCTCTATGTTGCAATAGATTTGAATAAAAACACAAGGGCAAACATGGCGGAGAAATCGGCGAGGGTTGATGTTTGTGATTTAAACACATTTGATACGCTGACTGTTTGCGAAAAGGATGGACTGGCGAGTGTTCCGGTTGTAACATCGGACGGAGAGAATGTTTATTTGGCTTATTCAACGGGGAAGAATAAATTATATAGTATAGATGTTGCTAAAGTTAAGGCTTATTTTGAAAATGAGGCAACAGAGGAGGAATATGGCGAGAACGTAGCATTGGAAATAACTGGGAGTAATTATTTGAACAAGTCGATTATCCTTGCAAAAAATGGTTTTATGGAGGTAACAAATAATGATTCTGTATCTTATGCGCAGTCAGATTACACCGGCATTAGTTATTCAGGAGAAAGTTTTGGCTTAATCAGCAGCTTTGCTGATAATGAAGAATATATCAATCAATTTAGTGGCATGGCGATGGGAGGAAAATTTATTGCTGAAAATAGTTTGATTTTGATTGTGTCAAATTCAAATGACCAAGACGAAATCGTCATATTCCGTGATATGGATCTCAATAATCCTGAGATTATTTACACTTTTGATGCATATTGGGATTATTGTATGTTTGGAATTCATGATGATATGCTGTATATGATAGAATTTGAATCCAAGAACGGTCCGGTGAATTTAATTTCTATTGATGCGCAGGGGCAGATATTTACTACAAGTATTTCCTAATGCGAAGGTTATGAATTCGAACGTAAGCGCTGTTCGTTTCATGACCTTAGGTTGGTGTATCGTGGAATAGGAATCTTGATCTTTCAATCCGACAGTGCCCATGCTGCGCAGGGATGGAATTAGCCGCATTCCTTATCCACCTTACCTGTGATTGTGGGATGCTATTCAAGGGTTGACTTTTCTAAAGTCACGGATACTGCATATAAAACCATCTTGAAAAAAGGAATACCGATTCTGCCGGGGCATTTAGCAGGACAAATGTATGAATTAAAATTCTATTAAGAAACTGTTGCAGAGCTAAACTCAATTTACTGAATATCAACACCGTTTGCTGTAAATCGATGTCTAAATAAAACTGAAATCTAATGGTTGTTGAGCATTTTCAACACTTATGTAACAATTTCGTAACTCGTGTGTTTGTCTTGAAACAAAACTTTTCGGTATTGACTTTTTGCCGAAAAGTCTTTATAATAAAAATACAAGAGAAATTGCGAAAGCGGTTGCATCTCGTGTACTTATTTGGTTATAAAAACCGTCCTATGTACCGGATAGGGCGGTTAATTTTTTGACATTATTATTATCAAAAGT
>JAJBVU010000046.1 GCA_020859645.1 Eubacterium sp.
TGTAAAAGTCATAAATTCCCTTCTCTCTATTTCATATTTTTTCGGTAGGTTTTGCAAATATTATATATCAACATTTCCCTTAAGTCAAGACATTATAAAAGCTATTCATAATCGTCATTTTCTGTTAACCTCAAATAAAAATAGTACTATAATAATAAAAATAAATATTATGTGCATTTTTGCTGCTTATATTAATACAAAATATTCTTGCTTTATTAATTTACATAAGCCAAAGCCGCCCGAAAAAACTCGGACGGCTCTTTTATGTTCAAGCTTTGATTGTGTTATCAGTCAAGCTCGGAAACTCTTATATTTTTGGTGTTCTTTTGAGTAATAGGCTCGCACTCATAGGCAGGCTCTTCAATACGGCAGTTTGAGAAAACGATGTCCTCGGCATTTTCAAGAATAAAAGCGGGACCGTCAACGTTTTTGATTGTGAAGTTAGAGAACCTGATGCCTCTTACATTGCTTAAGAAGAAGCCCTTCTGTGTGCACATTTCAACGTCCTTAGCCATAGCCGGGAAATCTGCAACGCCGTCGGAATCCATAGAAACGAAAACGTCCTCAAATGAGCAGTCCTCAACATACATTTCCGCAAGACCGTAGAAGAAGCCGGCTGAAGCGGAGGCTTCCTTACAGGTAATATTTGAGAAGTTAAGTCTGCGGTAAGCAGGCGTGTCGGCTGTAACAGGTCTGGGGTTCTTGTCCCAAACAAATTCCTCTTCACCTCTGGGGCCGCAGTTGTAGTAGAGGTTGGCGATAAAGGGGCAGTGAACCTTATTCATAATGATATTGTTTACTCTTATGTCCTCAATAACGCCGCCTCTGCCTCTTCTTGACTTAAGTCTGATACCTCTTTCGGTGCCTTCAAATACACAGTTTGAAATAGTTACATATTTAATGTCTCCGCTCATTTCGCTGCCCAAAACAACGCCGCCGTGACCGTGGCACATTGTGCAGTTTGTGATAGTAATATTTTCGCAGCTTACTCTGTCGGCTGTGTCCTCTGTTCCTGCTTTAACGGCTATACAGTCATCGCCTACGTCTATATGGCAGTTTGAAATATGTATGTTGCGGCAGCTTTCCGGGTCGATTCCGTCGGTGTTGGGTGAATCAGCCGGGTTCTTGATGGAAACTGTGTCAACGGTAATGTTATTGCAGAGAATTGTGTTAATTGTCCAGCTTGGTGAATTTGTCAGGAATACACCCTGAATTAAAACGTGTTCGCACTCATAAGGGGCAATAAGCTTGGGTCTGGGATATTCGTTCTTTTTAGCAAGGAATAAATCCCACCACATTTTGCCGTTGCCGTTGATTGTTCCTCTGCCGGTGATAGAGATATTTGTCTTGTTATAGGCATTTATACAGCTTTCATAGCAGTCTCTTTTAACGCCCTCCCAACGGGAAGTAACAACCTTATAATCGCTGATGTCGTTTGAAAAAATAAGCTCCGCACCTGCTTCAAGGTTTAAAACTGTATTGCTTTCAAGATAAACAGGGCCTGTAAGATACTTTCCGCAGGGAACATAAACTGTTCCGCCGCCGTCAGCCTTACACCTGTCAAAGGCTGCCCTGATAGCTTCGGTGCATTTGGTTTTTCCGTCGCCGTTTGCGCCAAAATCGGCAATGTTGTAAATCATTTTAAAATCCTCCTCTTAATTATTAAATTATTAATTTTTAAAAAGTTCTTTTATAAACCCCGCCTCGCAGCAGGCTGAATAAAATTTCATAAGGGGTATAAAGCTCTGCCCTACTCCCTTTGAGCTGTTGCCCGAAATGATGATTGCGTCCTCATCAACCTTCTTTCCGAATGAAAGAGGTGTGTAAGAGCCGTTTCCCACAGCACCCTTGAAGGTTTCAAAGCCGTATTTAAGATATGAAGCCTTTCCCGTAAGCTCATAGGCAATAACCATAGCCTCCAAAAGAGTTGTGTTGCCTGCGGTTCGCTTAAGAGAGGGCAGCTCCTTATAATAAAAATATCCGCTGTCCAAATATGCGTTTTCAACCAAATCGTCTGCTGCGTCAACCATCATATCCTTGATTTTTTCATCCTTACATATTATATAATACCTCATAAGTGAAATAATTGCAATAGAAATCATAAAAGGAACCCGAATTACGGTGTTGTCTGTGTAAGGCGCAAGCCATCCGCCGTACTCTTCCTTCCATGCAAAGAAATGCTCCGCAATTTTAGAACAGGGCTCAAGCCACTTTTCGTCTCCCGTTTCCTCATAAAGCGCACACAGTGAACGCAAAGCCCAGCCTGTTTCTCTGGCGTTTACTCCGCCCTTCTTTTGATAACGGGGTTCCTTTAGGTGCCTTATAATGTTATCTCCCATTTTAAGGGCAGTTTCAAGGGCGGATTTATCGGCAGTAAAGTGGTAGTAGTCTAAAATTCCCTCTGCCCATTCGTGGCTTATTTCAACCTTTCCGCTGACGTGATCTGCACTGTGTGTGACCTGTCCGTCAAGCCTTAAGGGGTCGTCAGAGCAGTGAACAATATCCACGTCAATTTGGTGTCTTACGCTGACAAGCATACTGTCAAGGGCACGTCTTAAGCCTGTTCTTGCGTAATATAAAAGTGCCGCATGACCGAAATCGTATTCATTGTTGCACCAGACGTTTCTGCCCATTCCTCTGCCCTGTCTTGTATAGTGGAAGTCAACATTGTCGCCCCAGTGAATGAAGCCGTATGCTCTGCCCCTTGAATCCAGCTTTGAAACAAGGGCAGTCTCCGCCTGTCTCTGCTTATCCTCATCTTTAACAAATATTTTGGGGAAAACTCCGCTTTTTTCAAAAACCTCTGAGGGAATAACCCCCTTATCGGGCATTTGGAACATAAGGCTTCTTAAATTAACCTCTTCCTTTGAAAGACCGCTGTGCTTATGTATAAAAATTGTGGAGGTTTTAGCCATTCCTCTGAAGAGCTTAACAGGCTCGTTTTCGGCTGACAAAATAAAGGTTTCCATACCGGATTTATTTATTTTTATTTCAGCAGGGAAGTTTTGATAAGCCTGATAGAGTGTAACGGCTATTCCCCTGTTTTCAGCCGACATATCGCCGAAAAATGTGCCGTAGAAGGTTTCCGGCAAATGCTCGTTTGCGTCATACATAAGATATTCGCTGTCTATTCGCTTGGCTATGTCATCGCCTTCAATGTATTTTGTAAGGTAGTTCGACGTGCCTATGGCAAATCTGTTTTCGCCCGTATTTTCGGTTTTGTATGAAAGGGTTTTTATATAAATAAAGTCATCGTCAGCCCTGTTTATAAGCCTTATATCTGCTTTAACCCATGGACAGCCCCTGTACATCTGTATAGTCAGTTCAAAGTCGATTTTGTCAAATGAACCGCAGTTTTTAAAAATACAGGTGACGCCGCCGCTTCTTACGGCTTTCCAGTTTCCTGTTAAAGTTCCTTTAACTCCGTTTAAGTAAAAGTCTGTTTCCTCGCCGAATGAAAAGCTTTCACCGCCGCTTGTAAAAGAAAGGGTCTTGCCGTCTATTGTGTAAGGCAGATTTTCTCCCTCTTCTTTTCCGTCAAAGCAGATGTAATATGTAATGTCTTTGTTTTCGGGCAAATCGCATAAAAAGTCGGCATATGCCCATTTTATGCGGGAGTCATTCCAAAGAGCTGTTGATATGCTTTGGGTGGGCTGAGCCTTCCCCTCTTCGTCTCTTATGACAATTTTTTCGGGAACAAAAAGCTTTCCCTTTTCTATGGGAAAGGCAATATTGCATGGTTCGGCCTTTCTTTTGAAACAGGCGTATTTTTCAAAATATATTGGAATTTTTTTTAGCATAGTTATACCTCTTTTTAAATTTGCAGAATAATTAATGCTTACAACCGGAAACTACCCCACCTCTCCGTCAGCCTACGGCTGCCACCTCCCCTCAAGGGGAGGCTGTCGAGCCCATTAGTCAGCGGTCAACTTCATCAAAGACCTCTCCAAACATATTCTCGACGGAATATTTCTCGCTGTCATCTATATAATGAACCCATTCCGCTTTGCTCCCCTTAAACTCTTTCATACCGTCAAAGCCGTAAAAGCATGTCAAATGGCTCAGTCTGTTATTCCACTTTGAAAAAACCTCGGGGTGAATTATATCGTCCCACTTACAGCCTATAAAAACAGTTTTGGCGTAGTCTCTCCATGGTCTGCCCAAAAAGGCTCTTTCTCTTGCCCCTGAGCCTGAAATGCTGCAGTTTTTAAAAACAAAGCCGAACTCCTGCTCCTTATCCGTACAGGCTGCGGTAACATATCCGCTGGGGAAGCCGCTTCTTCCCACAATAAATATTTCGCAGTTTTCAAACAAGGCACAGGCACCGCCGAAAATAAAGTCAACATTGCCCTCAATAAAGCAGTCCTTGAAATACTGGCGGTTAAGGGGCATAGGCTTGCCCGTTATGTCGGAGGGAATAGGCGCACAGAGAAGAGTGTCCTGTCTTGCGGAAAGGCGGCAGTTATGAATATAGGCTTTGTCGCAGTCAAGGTATAATGCCACAGCCTGACCCACAACATTCCCCTCTCCGGCGTCATTTACGATGGTCATATTCTTCATAGTGAAGCCTTCGCCGCCCTCTCCTACTCTTAAGGTCGCCGTTTCAAATGTGCCTATGGGATAGCCGTTTTCCCTCTCCATCATAGCATAGTCGCCGAAAACAAGCTGAACCCTTTCCCTGTCCTCACCTACAAGCCTTATATTCGGCTTGTCTATAAAAATTTTTTCCCTGTAAGTTCCTTCCTTTATAAAAATTTCGCAGTCTCCCGAAACAGAAGCCACTGCAGAACCTATTTCGCAAAAATCCCCCTTGCCCCTTATATCAACAACAAGCTTTTTCATATTTTCCTCCCGATAATTTTTTACATCGTTACTTAAGC
>JAJBVU010000216.1:0-1615 GCA_020859645.1 Eubacterium sp.
GATAAGGATAAATTAGGGTCTGTTTTTAGAGATAAATAAGGGGTTTTTATGTTTATGAGTTTTTTTGCATTATTATTAACAATTATTTTTTGCTTAGGCAGTGTCTCGGCTTTTGCCGCCGAGACAGTCTGCCTTGATATAAGCATAACCTGCGGAGAGAATGCTTATGAATTTAACGGCTTTAATGTAGGCGGACGTGTGTGCCTGAGACTTCAGGATTTAAGCACTGCCCTCAGCGGGTCACGCTGCGGCTTTTCGGCAAGTGTTGACAGCTCTTCTTTAACGGCGATAATAAAAAGAGGGTCTGAAGCGATAGAAACTGATTTATTCGTTAAAAGCTATATTACAGCACCATCTGCGGAGAGCATAAAGCTTAACTTAAAGGCTGACAGCGAAGATCTTACCCTTGACGCTTATTTGATAGACGGTGAAATTTTCTGCGAGGTCAGATCTCTTGGCGGAATTTTAATGTTTGACCCTGTTTACAACAGCGAAAACAAGTCAATCGACCTTTACAGCGGAGATTATAAGCGAAAGGTCAGCCCTTAAAATTCAGGGGAAGCCAATTTGCCTGACCTTTGATGACGGACCCAGCTATACCTCGACGGAAAGATATATTAAGGCACTTTCCGCTGTGGGCGGTCACGGAACTTTTTTCGTAGTTGGTGAAAGGGCTGAGGAATATCCCGACCTTATAAAGGTCATTTACGAAAGCGGAAATCAGCTTGGCAACCACACCTACAGTCATCCTAAATTAACATCTCTCGGCAGCACATCTGTTGCAAGAGAAATAAACTCAACCTCAAACGCCGTTTATAATGCCTGCGGAACCTATACATATATAGCAAGACCTCCCTACGGCGCAATAAATTCCGTTGTGAAAACCGCCGTAAATATTCCGTTTTTCAACTGGTCTGTTGACACACTTGACTGGAAATACAGAAATGCCGATTACGTCTATAACCAAATTATGAACGGAGCAGAGGACGGAGCGGTTATTCTTCTTCACGACCTTTATGCTTCTTCGGCGGCGGCTGTTGAAAGGGCTGTTCCCGAGCTTGCGGCAAAGGGGTATGTTTTTGTGACAATAGATGAAATGGCTCAGTTAAAAGGAGGATATGATAAGGTTTTGGGGTATGTGAAATAGCAGAAAAATAAATAAGGATTTAATACAAAGTTTGAGTTATTGCTTGACAGAAAAACATTGTTGTGATATTATAAAAATGCAAAGAGGAATTACCTAAGGCAGTTATTCCTCACCAGTAAGTCATTTTAAAATAACCATCGTGGTTCGGACTCCCTTGATGGTTATTTTTTTATGTTTCTGATTATTTTGATAAGACGTATTACTATTGCAGTAATAACTGCAATGAAATATACATCATAAATAATCTCTGCCATAAACCTTAACACCCCCTTTCTAACATAATTCCGAAGAAAATTGCTTAAATCATAAGCATCACCTCTTTAATATGCAGTAGGTAGGTGAGAAATAACCGCCGGTCTATCCCCTTTACGGGAACCCTGTGAAAACACAAAGGGTTCTTAACTAAAGTATAAAATATCAATTCAGAAAAAACAACAAAAAAATTCTGCTGCGTAACATTTTTTTCTT